>JBBSFA010000220.1:0-5952 GCA_038239185.1 Elainellales cyanobacterium
ATTTCACCCAACTTGAGCGATGACCATCTTCAGTCCAGCAAAGAGCTAGTTCCTAAGTTTCTGCGGCTAGTCGATCAGACTGCCGTGGAGCTGAAGAATTTTGTCACAGGTTCCGATCAGTCTGGCTTTCACGTTGTGGGGGCAAACTGGAGCAAAGAGTTTGAGCTGCCCAAACTTGTAGTAGACGTGCGGAAATCGATCGCAGGCGATCGGGCAACCCACGATCCGACTCAACTGCTGCAAACCGCCAGAGGCATCGAGATCGGGCATATCTTCCAGCTTGGAACCAAATATTCCAAAGCGATGAATGCCACCTTTACCAGCGAACAAGGCGAAGAGCAGCCGCTGATCATGGGCTGCTATGACATTGGCGTGTCACGGTTGGCGCAGGCGGCAGTCGAGCAGTCCTACGACAAAGATGGGATTGTTTGGCCGGCAGCGATCGCGCCCTATCAGGCGATCGTCGTCATCCCTGACATCAACAAAGCCGATCAGGTGGCAGCCGCCGAACAGCTCTACGCTGAACTGAGGCAGGCAGGAATTGAAACGTTGCTAGACGATCGCAACGAACGCGCTGGGGTGAAGTTCAAAGACGCAGATCTGATTGGCATTCCCTACCGGATTGTCACGGGGCGATCGCTCCAGCAGGGCAAAGTAGAAGTAGTGAAGCGCGCTAGCCATGAGTCTGAAGAGATCGCGCTGGCTGAAGTGGTATCGACCTTGCAGCAATGGTTGAACAGCAGCGCAGACTGATGGGATAACGATATTTTGATCTTCTGAAACCTGATTTTGAACCATTGCTGTGTCAGGAGATCAAGATATTTTTGAGGTGTTCTGGATGCGATCGAGCGCCAACTTTAGAAAAAAACTTGTGTTTAACTGGGAAAATATTAATACAATAGGAAAAGTGCAAAAACAGGCAGAACCCCTGTCTTCTCTCTAGGCATCGTCTATTGAACTCAGCGCTTGGCTCAAACTCAACGCTGAATGGGTTTCGCGCTTCGGCTACACCGTTATTCCACCGAATGAGTTAGGTTTTTTCGGGCTTGATTTGAATTGACTTTATCTTTTGCCTGACTTTATCTTTTGCCTGATTTTGCTTTCGCCTGACTTCGCTCTCGTCTAAAGGCTTCAGGTCAAAGACTCCAAGTCATCGTGGTTTGAGTGGGATTGCAGATCGGTGGTCGGAGGAACTCAATTTAGCGGTTTCAGCTTAGTGGTTTCAGCGATGCGAACATAAGCTGAAGCGATCGAGTTCTGCACAGCTTATAGAGCACTAGACAGAGCATCGGACAGGGGACAAGGAGTTAGCCCAATAGAAGGATCAATCGCTACATGGAATTCTCGATCGCAACGCTACTGGCAAACTTTGCAGAAGACAAATTGGTGGCTCCCAAAGCCTTAGAGAAAAAGCTCAACTGCAAAGATGAGGAAAGCACTCGCAAGCTGCAAATTGCGCTAGATGCCCTGGAACGAACTCAAATTTTGGCAAAAGAGCGCGGCAAGTATCGTCGCCTGCCCGAAGAAGAGACGGTGGAAGGCAAGCTGCGCTGTTTTAGCAAAGGCTTTTGCTTTGCGATTCAGGATGTTGAAGGGTCAGAAGATGTCTACATTCGCGAGAGCCATTTGCACAGCGCTTGGAATGGCGATCGCGTCCTCGTTCACATCACGAAAGAAGGCACTCGTCGCCGCAGTCCAGAAGGTGAAGTGCGGCTCATTCTCGATCGCGCTAACTCCTCGGTGCTGGCACGAGTTAAGAAAATCGATGATATCTACCGTGCCGTACCGCTAGACGATCGGCTCTTGTTTGAAGTCGAGTTGATGCCGGAAGACGAGATTGACCTGGATGAGGCAGTTGATCAGCTCGTGCATGTCGAGATTCTGCGTTATCCGCTTGGCTCACATCCGCCGTTGGGCAGAGTGGCACAAATTTTGGGCAGCGATGCCGAAGCCGCCTCTGAGTTTGATATCGTCTGCTGCAAGTATGACCTGCCTCGCATCTTCCCAGAGGAGGCATTGACCGAAGCGAAGGCTTTGCCGCCCAAAGTCCGCAAAACTGACCTGAAAGACCGGGTAGATCTGCGGAAGCTGCCGACGATTACGATCGATGGTCCCACTACACCAACAGGGCCAGCGATCGACGATGCCCTGACTTTGGAGAAGCTAGGCAAAGACCACTGGCGCGTGGGGGTGCATATTGCCGATATCTCGCACTACATCGAAATGGATTCGGAGTTGGACATCGAAGCCAGCCGACGCGGCAACTCGATCTATTTGGGCGATACGGCGATTCCGATGATGCCAGAAGCAGTGCATCGCTGTTGTGCCTTGGCGGCAGGTCAAGACCGCCTGACGGTTTCAGTGCTGATCACGCTGGATGCTGAAGGCGAAGTCGTTGAGTTTGAGCTTCAGCCCACGGTGATTCAAGCGAATTATCGGCTGGACTATCAGCAGGCGCAAGTCATCTTGCAGCGACACAAAGAATCTGATCTGGAAGTTACGCCTGCTTATCCGCTGCCCTCGCTGGATCAGCTCCAAGAGTTCAAGCCTGTGTTTGAGATGCTGGATGAGCTGTTCAACCTCAGCCAAGCCATTCGATCGCAGCGGCTGAAGCGCGGTGCGTTTGACCTGAATCTGCCGGAAAAAGTCTTCCCGGATGAAGCCAGTCCAGAGCTAAGCCATTTTCTCTCGACCAAGTTTCAATACGACGATGAAGGCGCAATGGGCGCAATGGTGGTTTCTTCGCTGTTGCCTGCCCGATCGATCGTCACGGAGCTGATGCTGCTGGCAAACCAGTTGGTTGCTTCCCACCTGCTGGCACTGCAAGTCCCTGCGATCTACCGAGTCCATCGCACCCCCGATCCCAGCGACGTGCAGGAATTGCTGAAGCTGGTGAGCAACATGGGGATTGACTCTCACATGGAGCAGGAAGACGCAGTTCATGCCCGCGACTATCAGCGTTTGGTCGATCGCTTTGCCGAATCCAAAGCCGAAAAGGTGTTGACCTATCTGCTGCTGTCTACCTTCAAGCCTGCGCTGTATAGCACTACGCCCGGTAGTCACTTCGGTTTAGCTTTAGAAGAGGGCTACACCCATTTCACCTCGCCGCTGCGTCGTTACCCCGATCTGTTGGTGCATCGTGTCATTCATGCCATCTTTGAGCAAGGACGCGATCGCCGCACCACTCGATCGAAAGAACGGGTCGATCTGCGCCATAGCTCCTGCCACAGCGAAATTAACTGGAACGTGTTGCCGACAGAGCTGCATACCGAGCTAGAGGAAGCTTTCGCGTCGATCGTGGTGCATTTAACCGAGCAAGAAAAACTTGCCCAAGAAGCCGAGTCGGACTTCGAGGGCTTGAAGAAAGCCGAATTTATGCAGCAGCATACGGGCAAAGTCTTCCACGGTTTGATCACTGGAGTCCAGTCCTATGGCTTCTTTGTGGAGATTGAGGAACTGCTGGTCGAGGGACTGGTTCACGTCAGCTCATTAAAAGATGATTGGTACGAGTATCGATCGCGCCAGCAAAAGCTAGTTGGTCGGAAAAACCGCAGGCAGTACAAGCTGGGCGATCGGGTGGAAGTTCAAGTCAAGAGCGTGGATTACTACCGTCAGCAAATTGATCTGGTTGCAGTTGGCGGCGGCAGCGAAGCGCCTGAAGATGAAGATCTGGACGATAACCCTGTGGATGAGGATGCGATCGACACCCAAGAGTCCGAATCAGAAGCTTACGAATAAACTGTTTGGGGTATAGCGTGGAACGCTTAATTCTCGGTGTGACGGGGGCATCCGGCTTGATCTATGCTGTGCGTGCCCTCAAGTTTTTGCTGGAAGCAGATTATGCGATCGAACTCGTCGCGTCGAAGTCTACCTATCTGGTCTGGCAAGCTGAAACCGGGATTAAAATGCCCGTCGAACGGGTGCAGCAGGAGCAGTTTTGGCGAGAGCAGGCAGGCGGAGTCTTGACGGGCAAGCTGCATTGTCATCCTTGGGGCGATGTGGGGGCGACGATCGCCTCTGGTTCGTTTCGGACATTGGGCATGGTGATTTTGCCATGCAGCATGAGTACGGTTGGCAAGCTGGCAGCAGGACTCAGCGGCGATCTGTTGGAACGCGCGGCGGATGTGCAGCTTAAGGAAGGGCGCAAGCTGGTGATCGTGCCGCGCGAAACCCCGTTTAGCCTGATCCACCTCCGCAACCTGACCACACTAGCCGAAGCTGGAGCCAGAATTGTTCCGGCAATTCCTGCTTGGTATCATCAGCCGCAAACGATCGAAGATCTAGTCGATTTTGTGGTTGCCCGCGCTCTCGATCAGCTTGGGATTGACTGCGTGCCTTTGAAACGCTGGGAAGGTCATTTGGACGTAGATTGACAGGACTTTTAAAGCAAGCCTAAAAGATGAAAAATCCAGGATGATTTAGAGTTAAAGTATCACTTTCCTGCGATTTCCCTGGCTGAAGGAACTTTCTATGCAACCCATCCGACTTGCGATCGCCCTCATTCTTCTAGGCGGGTTGGTGCTGCTCACGGTACAAAACCTCTCGCCTGCGCTGCCGCTGGTGATTTTGGGCGGCTCAACGCAGTCGCTCCCTTTGGCAGTTTGGATTGGCGGATCGATCGCCGCTGGTGCTGTCACAACGCTAGTGCTGTCGGCATTGTCGAGCTTAGCGCGCCCAGTACGGCGATCGGCTCCCAAGCGTCCTGCCGCTGCGGTTGGCACACCCTTTCAGACTCCCTGGACTCCACAGCCATCTGGTAAGTCAGCGCAGACCGGATCAGCACAAGCTAAGTCAAATCGCCGCCAAAATGACTGGGATGCACCGCAGGGCAAAGACGAATGGGACGACTGGGAAGAACCCGCCCCACCTGCCGCCCCGTCTGCTACTCAGTCTCGTGCGCCTCAACCAGAAATCCGCGATCGTCTAGACGAAGACTGGGCAGACTGGAATGGCTACGACGAATTTCAGCGCTATTCAGAGCGTAACGAGCCACAGCGTAACGAGCCACAGCGCAATGAGCCGCAAACCCCCTATGTGCCACGCCGCATTGACTTTGAGGCCAAGCAGGAACCCGTGACGCGCATCCAATCTGGCTCAGTCTATTCCCACAGCTACAACCGCGCTGAGACTCCTGCCGATCGCCGCCCCGAAGAAAGTTTCGATCGGACTGATGATCCTCACGATCGCAGCGATCCACCGCCCCGCAAAACGGGAGATGTCTACGATGCCGAATATCGCGTCCTCACACCTCCTTACCATCCCAGCCCTGAGCCGCCAGTTAACCAAACGCCAGTTAACCAAACGCCAGTTAACCAAACGCCAGTTAACCAAACAACTGAGAGCATAAACCCATTCGACTTAGACGACTGGGACTTTGAAGAAGACAGCCTAGACAGCATGGAACCCGACGAACCCACCGAGCGCCACGATCGCCGCCCCATTTTATAACCCATGGAAACAGCCAGTTTTTTGATTTGGGCGCTAGTGATCGGCGCGATCGCCGCATTCGCGATTGGCAGCATGACCCAAGCCTACGTGGGCAAAGGCAGCTTAGCGATCGTTTTCTCTGAGCCGATTCCCCTGCCTACAGTACTCTCCACGGTAAACCCAGAAGCCGCGACCCAATTTCAGCAAAGCTGCGATGCGTTTTGCAGCCGCAACTATCGCGAAGTCAGCGATCGACTCAGCGCTGTGACGCAACAAGAACCGACTTTTGCCGAAGCGTATCATAATCGTGGACGGGCGATCGCCAATCTGCGGCAAGACCGGGAGGCAGCCGCTTTACTGGTCAAGGCAGGCGATTTGTATCTTCAGCAGGAGAACCCAACCGGGTACGAGCAGGTGAAACAAGATTTGCAAACCCTCAAGGCAGACCGGACTCGTCAAGCTTAGGCAGCAGTCCGGATTAGCAAATATTCTGTCTTCTCCGAACCTTTTGCGAGAATTTCGGTC
>JBBSFA010000221.1:0-5950 GCA_038239185.1 Elainellales cyanobacterium
AAGAGGGTTTTTAGCTGGGCTAAGCCACTTTGTGAAGCGGCGATCGGAAATTGAAGATGGCGCAGTTGAAGTTCTAGGAGTGAAGGTTGTCCCTGTCCCTGTTAGATATTGAGTTTTTGCAATTTGAAATCTATGACTATGCAACTTCCTCTGATTGGCAAAGTGCGCCGACCTAACCCTTGGCTGTTGGGACTCCTGGCAGCAGGACTCTTAGGGACAGGAGCCGTCACTTACTCACTGTCGCAACGCCAAACGGCAGTTCCCGATTTAGCTAACATCACGGTTCCGGTGAAAGCTGAATCCTTGCGGGTGCAGATTGATGCCAGTGGCACTGTGCAGCCGATTCAAACCGTCAACCTGAGTCCCAAAGCAGCAGGCATTGTGGCAAAGCTGCTGGTAGAGCAGGGCGATCGCGTCAGCCAAGATCAGGTGGTGGCGCAGATGGAAAATAACGACATCGAAGCCCAACTGATGCAATCCAGAGCCAGAGTGGATCAGGCAAAAATCAAGCTTGCCCAACTGAAAGCAGGCAATCGTCCTCAAGAAATTGCCCAGGCTGCTGCCAGAGTCAACCAATCGCAGGCAAGCGTAGCTGAGGCACAAGCCAAGCTAAATCTGGCAGAAGCCAAACAGCGCCGCAACCAGTCGCTCGTCGATCAAGGCGCTATTTCCAGCAATCGCTTTGACGAAATTAGCAACGATGTCAGATCCGCCAGAGCCAGCTATGCTCAAACTCAAGCCAGCCTGGTCGAAGCTCAGCGCAGCCTAGATCTTTCCCAAAGCGGCAGCCGCACCGAGGAGATCCAATTGGCTGAAGCACAGCTCCAAGAAGCGATCGGCAACCTGAGAGCCGTAGAGGTGCAGCAAGAGGACACGCTGGTTCGCGCTCCTTTTAGCGGCACGATCACCCAAAAGTTTGCCAACGAAGGTGCGTTTGTCACCCCGACGACCAGCGCCTCTGAGGCGACCTCTGCCACTTCAACGGCGATCGTGGCTCTAGCAGAAGGGCTAGAAATCACAGCGGAAGTTCCCGAAGTGGACATTCATCAGCTACGAGTCGGGCAACCCGTCGAAATTCGCGCCGATGCTTATCCGGATCAGAAGTTTTCGGGACGCATCCGGTTGATTGCACCCGAAGCAGTCGTTAAGCAAAATGTCACCTCGTTCCAAGTCCGAATTACGCTGCTCAGCGGACAGAGTAAGCTGCTGTCTGGCATGAACGTCGATGTCAGTTTTTTGGGCGATCAGCTCAAGGGCGCGATCGTGGTGCCGACTGTGGCGATCGTTACCCAAGACGGCGACACGGGTGTCCTCGTGCCCGATGCCAAAAACCAGCCTCAGTTCCGCCCCGTGACTTTGGGCGTTGCAGTCAACAATCAGACCCAAATCCTGAACGGCTTGCAGCCTGGAGAAAAGGTCTTTACTGATATTCCTCCTGGCAGCAAGTGGGCAAAAGCGGGTAGCGATCAGTAGGTTGCGATCGCGGAGTTTCGTAAGTTTCGTCCAATACAACGTCACGCCCTTGTCCTATGCACCTGCTTGAAAGCGTCAATATGGCAGTCAGAACCCTGACTGCAAACAAGATGCGAAGTGCCCTCACCATGTTGGGCATCATCATCGGCAACTCTTCGGTGATCATGATGGTCGGCGTGGGGCAAGGAGCGCAGCGCTACGCCTCAGACCAGTTTCAGTCTTTGGGACCTAATGTACTGTTCATTATTCCGGGCAGCGATCGAGCACAGCGGCGCGACCTCACCCCTCCCCAGACGCTCACGCTGGAAGATGCCAAGGCGATCGAGTCTCAAGTGCCGACGATCAGCGAAGTTGCGCCTCAGTTGCAGGGGCAAGCGCTGATTACTTATCGCAGCAAGCGATCGGAATCCTCCATTTCTGGCACAACGCCGACCTATACTACGGTTCGCGATTTCAAGGTGGCGCGCGGTCGGTTCTTTACCGATTTGGATATGCAGCGCCGCAATCGGGTTGTGGCTTTGGGCGCGGATCTAGCTAAAAAGCTATTCGGCAGCACTAACCCGATCGGGCAAGAGGTGCGGATTCGCAACATCAGCTTTCAGGTAATTGCAGTGATGGAGGCGAAGGGCGCATTCTTGGGCAACAACCAGGATGACATTGCGCTGATTCCGGTCACCACGATGGCAAGCCGGATCATCGGACGGACTTCGCCTTATGGCACTTCGGTCAGCTTCATCAATGTCAGCGCTAGAGATGAAAAGTCGATCAATGCGGCTCAGTTCCAAATCACCAATCTGCTGCGGCAACGCCATAAGATCATCAACGACAACGACTTCACCATCCGCAACCAGAAAGACGCGCTACAAATCGTCGGCAATGTCACGGGGGCATTGACCTTGATGCTGGCAGCGATCGCCGGGATCTCTCTCCTAGTGGGCGGCATCGGCATCATGAACATCATGCTAGTTTCGGTGCGCGAACGGACGCAGGAAATCGGCTTACGCAAAGCGATCGGTGCCTCTAGCAACGATATTTTGATGCAGTTTATGATCGAGGCGATTATCCTATCTGCGATCGGCGGCATGATCGGCACCGGGATTGGGATCGCCGGAGTGACTTTGGTCGGGGCAATTAGTCCGCTGAAAGCTGGGGTATCCATGACCGCGATCGTGGTTGCGGTCAGCGTTTCGGGTGGCATCGGACTATTTTTCGGCGTGTTCCCGGCGCGTCAGGCTGCCAAACTCGATCCGATCGTGGCTTTGCGGAGCGCTTAACTTACCCGCTCAACTTACCCATATATCAGGCTTGATTACAATGCAAACGATCATTAGCCTTGAACATGTGAACAAAAGCTATGGCGCTGGCGATCTCCTGGTCAATGCCTTGCTGGACATTAATCTGACCGTCGAGGCAGGAGAATATTGCGCGATCATGGGAGCCTCTGGTTCGGGCAAGTCTACCGCCATGAATGTGATTGGCTGTCTCGATCGCCCCACTTCGGGCACTTATTATTTAGACGGCACAGATGTCTCGTCTCTGTCAGATGAAGAGCTGGCATTGACGCGCAACCGCAAGCTAGGCTTTGTCTTTCAGCAGTTTCATCTGCTGCCCCAGCTTAGCGCCATGGAAAATGTGATGCTGCCGATGGTTTATGCCAGCGTCCCCCATGCCGAACGCAAAGAGCGGGCTGCGGCAGCTCTGACTCGCGTGGGCTTAGCCAATCGCTTGAACAATAAGCCGAATCAGCTTTCGGGCGGACAGCAGCAGCGTGTGGCGATCGCTAGGGCGATCGTCAATCGTCCCGTTTTGCTGCTGGCAGATGAACCGACGGGGGCGCTCGACTCGCAAACGACTCAAGAGGTGATGAAGATCTTCGCAGAGCTAAATGCGTCGGGCATTACAGTGGTGATGGTGACGCATGAACCGGAGGTGGCTCGTCTGACTCGTCGGATCGTCTGGTTCCGCGATGGGCAAATTGTCCAGCCTCACCTCGCGCCAGAAGATTTGGCTCAGATGACGCTTGCTTCTTGAAGCCTACAGTCCGCTTCCCGCTTCAGAGTGCCGATTTTCTGCGATCGCGCTAAATTTCCTCTTTCTAACTAACCAGCCCTAGAAAATTAAATGTACAGTAAGTAGATATACACATAAATATATAGACTTGGTGGAAAGACTTATGGCTAGCAGCGAAGCTCAGAACGCCGGAGTGCTCTCCGATCGCGAACTGCAAATTGTGGAACTGGTTTCTGCTGGCTTGACCAATCAAGACATTGCCGAAAAGCTAGAAATCAGCAAGCGCACGGTCGATAATCATATCAGCAATATTTTAACTAAGACGGCGACGGGCAACCGGGTCGAGCTGACGCGCTGGGCGCTGCAATGGGGTAAAGTTTGTCTGGAAGGAGTCACCTGCTGCACGCTACCAATCTTCACAGAAGATCTGTCGATTTCGCAGTCGTAGTTCAGGCTGAACAGGCTCCCGCGATTTTTTGCAAATTTTTGAAAGCTTGCAATCTTTTGAAAGTAATGACTCAAGATTTTTTGCCCAGCGAGGTCTGCAATCCGCAGTTACCGCTGGCGGTCTACTATGAGGCTGCTGCGCATCTGCGTCAGGTCGCTGGGGTGCAAGCTGAGCTATTGCCGCAGCGATCGCACCAGTTTGACTATAGCCTCAGCCAGATTGGGGGACTGAGAATCCAGTTCACGCCTGAAGCCGATCAAACTGCACGGCAGCAGGTTCAGCAGATCTTGGCGTACTATGGCGATCGCTTTGGTCAGTGGCAGGCGATCGGTTAGCCATTGCTTCAGCGCTAGCACTCCCTCAGCCACTTTCCAAACCGCCACACCCTTCCCCAACCAAAATGCTGCGCTGAATACAATCAGCTCTATAGTTTAGGGTAAGATACTCCAGTGGTGTGAATAAGTAATAATGACTACTACAAATTTGATGTCCCATAACATATCAACTTTATCCAGGATGCAAATCACCGTTTCAGACGCAGAGAACGCTAGCCGTTCGCTTTCAGATTCTCCTCAAGCTGAATCGTCTCAAGCTGAATCATCTCAAGCCGAATCGATCGGAGTTGCACAGTTTTGCACATTGCCGTATCAAGCGAGCCATCAAGTCGAGCTGCTTCACCTTCATGCTGAAATCGAATCTTTACGCCAACAGGTCAGGACGTTAAAGCAGCAACGCCTCGCTGATGGTGAAGACTTGCTTATGGAGTCTAGCGAAGAGTCTAACGAAGTCCCTGCGCTCTCTCTGCGCTAATTCCCTGTTCTGTTCGGATCTCTTAGATCTTTAGCCGAGATAGACCCAGCGCGAAAGCCTTTCGCGCTGGGTCTTGATTTTACACCCATAGAGACACAGCATCTGATCAAGACCGAAAGATTTGCTCTAGACTGAGAAGTGAACTCCAGTTGAAAAGGGAAACGAGCTATGCGGCTGTCTCAAATGCTGTTTGTCACGCTGCGCGAAGATCCAGCCGAGGCAGAGATCCCCAGCCACAAACTGCTGGTTAGAGCAGGCTACATCCGCCGAGTTGGCAGCGGGATTTATGCCTATTTGCCGCTGATGTGGCGAGTGCTGCAAAAGGTTTCTCAGATCGTGCGCGAAGAAATGAATGCGACTGGGGCGCAAGAGTGCTTGCTGACGCAGCTCCAGCCCTCAGAGCTTTGGAAAGAATCGGGACGGTGGGACACCTACACCAAAGCCGAAGGCATTATGTTCGCCCTCACCGATCGCCAGAATCGCGAATTGGGCTTAGGACCCACTCACGAAGAAGTGATTACCACGATCGCCCGCGACATGGTGCGTTCCTATCGGCAACTGCCGCTGACTCTTTACCAGATCCAAACCAAGTTTCGCGATGAAATTCGTCCCCGGTTTGGCTTGATGCGCGGACGCGAGTTCATCATGAAAGATGCCTACTCGTTCCACGTCGATGAGACTAGCCTCAAGCAGACCTATCAGGACATGAACGTTGCCTACTGCAACATTCTGAAGCGCTGCGGCTTGGCATTCCGGGCAGTCGATGCCGATTCTGGAGCGATCGGCGGTTCGGGTTCGCAGGAGTTTATGGTCTTGGCGGCAGCAGGCGAAGACGAAGTGCTGTATACCGAAGACGGCAACTATGCCGCCAACGTCGAAAAAGCCGTCTCCCTGCCGCCCGAGGCGATCGCTTCTACCTACAAAAAATTTGAAAAGCTAGAGACTCCCAATACCGCCACGATCGCCAGCCTCTGCGAATTCCTCCAGTGTTCTGCCACCCAAATCGTCAAAAACGTGCTGTATCAAGCCGGATACGACAACGGCAAAACCCTGCTGGTGCTGGTCAACATCCGAGGCGATCAGGATGTGAACGAAGTGAAGCTGCAAAACGAGCTGACCAAACTGGCGGGGCAGTACGGCGGCAAAGCCCTACTGTCGCTCACCGCCCCCGATGCAGAAGCGCAACAGAAATGGGCGGCGAAAGCATTG
>JBBSFA010000222.1:0-5942 GCA_038239185.1 Elainellales cyanobacterium
AGGTGCGCCCCGTGCGGGCATTAGAAGGCGGCGTGATCCGGGAGATTCGCGTCAAGGAAGGCGATCAGGTGAAGAAAGGGGACGTGCTGATCGTCGAAGATCCGAAGCTGTCGGATACAGAAGTTGATCGCCTCCAGAGAAATGCCAATCTGGTGCGCCAGGACATCGCCCGCCTGGAAGCCGAGCGCAAAGGCAGCACCGATGCAGGCAGTGCCATTCAAGACCAACTGCTGGCAGCCCGACTGCGCGAGTTTGACACCAAGCAAGCAGGCGCTACCGCCGATGCCCAGCGACAGTTCTCCGCGATCGCAGAAGCCAAATCTCAACTGGTGAAGCTGCAAGAGAATTTGAGCAACGCCAAAACCACCCTAATCAATGCCAGCGATCGGGAATCCAGTATGCGGAGTTTGAGCGGTCAAGCTGTGCCCCGATTGGAGTACCTGCAAGCCAAAGATCAGCTCACCGATGCCCAAGATAAGGTTTCGTCGTTGCAGCAGGAAATCGTCGGGCAGCAGCAGGCGATCCAGCAGGCGCAGCAGGCATACGAGTCCGCCCGTCAGTCAGCCGATCGCCTCGGAGCCGAGCGCCAAAGCGAAATCCTCTCGCAGCTCACCCAACGCCGCGAAACCCTGACCGACGCAGAAGGGCAGCTTGCCCAGGCGAAAGTCAAAGCCGAGGGGCAGGTGATTACTGCGCCGCTGTCGGGCAAAATCTACAACCTGGAAGCCAGTTTAGGGGCGCGCACGGTGCAGCCCGGAGATGAAGTGCTGTCAATTTTGCCCGCCGATCACCAGTTGATTCTGGAGGTAAAAGTCCTGAATCGCGATGTGGGCTTTATCAAGGTGGGGCAGGCAGCCAAGGTCAAAGTGGCAACTTTCCCGTTTCAGGAGTTTGGCGTAATCAAGGGCAAAGTCTTGAGCATTAGCCCTAATGCCACAGCAGATAAAGATTTAGGTCCAGTATTCAAAGCCAAAATCAAACTCGATCGCAGCGCCGTGCAGGTGAACGGTCAGGCTGTGGAGCTAACTCCTGGAATGATTGCCAACGCTGAGATTGTGACGCGCAAGCGATCGGTTTTAACATTCTTGATGGAACCGATCACCAAACGATTCGATGAAGCTTTCTCGGTGCGCTAGACAGGAAGAAACCAAGCAAAACCTAAAAGATGTTAGAACTGTCGTAGCAGTTTATAGACTTTTGCGGTAAGCTGCTTGCAGAAATTCAATTAGCTCTGTGGTTTTGCCGCTGAAGATCGCCATTAACACGAATTTTGTCAATGGCTCGAAAATAGAGCGTTTGGGGCAAAATATTGACAAGAATTGCTGAACCAGGAATTCCTCAAACTTGAGGTGCTCCTTGACCTGTACCAAGCCCGACTGATCATGAATGCACTTTCCCGCTATACTCCTCCTCCACAGCCGCTTGAGCCAGCTCGACAGCGGGTTGTGCGTCGCCGCAAGCGTTCTAACCCCCACTATGCGATCGCCATTGAAACGAGCTTTAAGCTGGGCGTGAATGCAGTGCTGGCGATCGTGGCGGTTTCGGCTTTAGTCAAGCTGATCCCATACAATTTGGCGCAGCAGTCCAAGCTGAAGGAAATTAAGACGGAAGTAGCGGCATTAGAAGGTCGAGTCGATCGGCTGCAAGCGGATCTGAACCGCCAGTTTGATCCCCAGCAGGCAATGAGTGTCATGCAAGCCGAAAGCAATCGGGTTGATCCGATGCAGCGGCAAATTCTTTGGCTACCGCCTGCAACGGCTCAGTTGCCGACTCAGCCGCCCGTCTCCGAGGCAAATGCAGCAAGTCCAAGACATTTGAATTCAGCGGCTTATCCAGCGCAGATGGGGCGCTAATTGCTAAGCTAGAGATATTGCTAGAAAAGCATTTCATTATTATGGCGAAGAGAAGCAAAGGTTTTAGCGAACTCCTCAAGCAGCAACGGGCAGAGCCTGACCCTCAAAAAGCGCTAGAAAAATTTCAGGCTAAATTCAGCCAAGGTGCTTTGAGTGATAGGTTCGCAGGCATGGTGATGAATCCAGCAGGCGAAGCCAAGATGTCTGAAGTCTTGGAAAATTTCGTTGAACCTTACATAGACTCTGTAAAAACTCGTAGTGAGCACGAGAAGCTGTTCGGCATCGCGATAATCGCCTGGAATCTAGCACTCATGTCCCCTAACAAGCAGCAGTCGATGCTTGATCGATTCATCACACAGGATCTAGCGGCGAGTGATCCTCTAATTCAACAGGACACCAAAAAGTTCATTGATGAACTGATCGCTCGGAAACAGGCGCTATTTGCTGATAACAAGCGGTACATTGTGGACTTTCAATTGCAAGATATGGGCAAAGAATTCCACCTCTCCGTTGCCTCAACCTTGAATCCGCCAGATGCGAAATAGTCATTCCGAGCTGCCTTGCCTACTTCTCCAGTCGCTTCACCTGTGCCACCACCCACTCCATGACCCGATCGCCCAGACGAACGCCATCTAGCCGATCGATCTCTCGAATTCCAGTCGGGCTAGTCACATTGACTTCTGTCAAATAGCCGCCAATGATGTCAATTCCGACAAAATAGAGTCCGTCGCGCTGGAGAGCTAGAGCGACCTGATTGCAGATTTCCAGATCGCGATCGGTGATTTCAACCTGCGCTGCTCTGCCGCCCACTGCCATATTGCCGCGAAACTCTTTCCCGGTCGGAATCCGATTGACTGCGCCGATCGGCTCACCGTTCAGCAAAATAATTCGTTTATCGCCATCCTTGGCGGCAGGCAAATAGGACTGCACCATGATCGGCTGCTTGCCCTGCGTACTAATCTCAATCAGTGAGTTGAAGTTGCGATCGCCCGGTTCGATCAGCAAAATCCCCTCGCCCGCCTTGCCGCCCAGCGGCTTCAGGACTGCCGCCCCCTGCTGCTCCACAAAATCTCGGATCACCTGCTTATCCTGGCTAACGATCGTGGCGGGGATCGCTTGCTCGAACTGGAGCGCATACATTTTCTCGTTTGCAGCCCGAATCCCAACGGGTGAGTTAATCACCAGCGTTTTTGCGGGATCAATGTAATCCAGAATATAGGTGGCATAGAGATAGGGAACCGTTACAGGCGGGTCGGTTCGCATAAACACCGCATCCATTTCTTCCAAGCGAAGCAAGACACGATCGCCCAAGCTAAACCAATCGCTTTTGGCAATCCATCGCCCTGCTTCGAGCTGGACAGGCTGCAAGCTCACAGGTTGGGCGATCGCCCAAGCTTTCCCACCCGCAACGCTCAACAGACTTGCTTCTGTGATCCAAACTTCATGCCCCAACACCTGCGCTGCTTCCATTAGCGCGACGCTGGAATCATGTCCGGGATCAAGCTTGGCGATCGGATCAATAATGTATGCAAATTCCACAGCAGCAGTCCTTTTAGCAGTGGGTGATCAGGAGAACAAATAATCCTAACTTGCCACCTGCAACAGCGGATCGAGTCCGCCTTTAGCATCTAGAGCGTACAGATCATCGCAGCCACCGATGTGCTGATCGTTGATAAAGACTTGCGGCAGCGATCGCCCGCCGTTGGCTCTTTGTGCCATTTTCGATCGAGCAGCTTCATCGCCATCAATCCCATATTCTGTGAATTCTACGCCCTTCCGCTTTAACAAGGCTTTCGCCCGAATGCAAAACGGACAGGTGCTCCAAGTGTAAATTTCTACGTTGGCAGCCATAACACCTCTTCAAATCAGCAATATTTCTTAATTTTAGTTTAGTTCAACCAAGAGCTGGCGATCGATCTGTCACCGATCCGGTTCTAGATGCCAGATTTCCCCAAATTCTTAGCGGATATCGGGTGAGACAACTTGAAAGATGCGGCATAATTGACAAAATCTTGTTCTTTTGGTGGGGAGACTGCCTTGTTTGCTATGCAAAATTTTTTAAGTTCAAAACTGCTGGGTTCAAAGCTTTTCTTATCGCTAATTGTGCCGATCGTCGCCGCTACAGTTTGCGCTAGCTCACTTTCCATCACCCAGTCGGTTCAAGCGCAACCTGCCAAGCCTGAACCCGCAAGCCCGCAGCCCAGCCCTGAACCGACTACCCCTCCAGCCCGAACCCCTGCCCCGGCTCGTCGTGCTCCGTCGGCGGGTTCATCAAGCACCCAGTTTTATAGCCCCTTGCCCATGCCCAGCAGCAATGAGGTTTCTGATACCCTGACAGACAAAGATATTCCGACGGGATCAGGCGGCTTCTATCGGGATTACCGCGTCACGTTTGCGGCAGGCGATCAAGTGGTCATGGATTTGACCTCGGAAGAATTTGACACGATCATTTCGCTGATTGCGCCCGATGGTTCAACCGTGACTGAGAATGATGATGGTCCAGATGGCACCACAAACTCGCTGTTGTTTTCCAGAATCACGCGCCCTGGAGATTATGTGATTCGGGTTAGCCCTTATGCAGGTCAGGGCATGGGCGCGTTCAAATTGAAAGTGACTCGGTTACGCCCGGTTTAGTGCAAGCCTAGCGATCGCAAATCTGACTCAAAATGCTGCAAGCCTTTACCAAAGACTTGCAGCATTTTTAAGTTTCGCTTTTACACAAAACTCAGCAGGATGGACAAAGCATTATGCGTTGGTGCTGATTTTAGAGTCCAGGTTGCGCTCAGCAAAGTAGCGGCTTAGGAACGTGTTGACCAGCGATAAAATCACCGGACCTAGCAGAAAAGCGATCGCGCCGCTAACGGTAAAGCCCGGTACTAGCACCGAAGCCAGCCAGAAGCAAATGCCGTTCACAACCAGTGAAAACAAGCCTAATGTTAAAAAAGTAATCGGCAGCGATAGAGCTGCCAAAACAGGTCTAACCGTCGAGTTCAATAAGCCGATCGCCAACCCTGCGATGATAGCCGCAGGAAAAGTAGCCACATCAACGCCCGGAACAACTAGATCCGTGACCAGTAGACTCAGCGCGGTTGCGATCGTCGTTAAAGCAAATCCAATCATGTTTCTAACCTCTGTCTTTCAAGTGTTTTAAAAAATCGATCGAATGTCTAATCGATCGAGCTTGAGTCAGGCATTTTGCCTGACTCTTCAGCTTCATTACAGGGCAGTTAACGAAGCTTTGCCGGGTTCAGGGGCACTCATCTCCGCCTTGGAGAACTGCGGGGACTGTGTGTACACCGATCCCAACAGCACATCCAGCACGTCTGCCGATCGCGCTGCCTCTAAAGCCTGATGCGTCACGAGTTCTCCTACGTTCAGGATGACCTCGTCGCTCTGGTCTAGAATGACGCGGGTGACTGGGCGACCCAATGCGCCCTTAATGCGCTGCTCTTCTAGAGTCCGAGCGCTACGCTCCTGCAAAGAATTAGCAGTTTGTTTCACCTGTGCCCACAGAGCGCTAGCGCCAAGCTTCACCTGCGTTCCGCTTTGAGCCAACTGACTGCTGGCTGTGCCTGTGGTTGAGCTAAAGCGATCGCTCACTAGAGCAGCCGTACCCGTTGCCCGACCGCGAATCGCTGAGCTAGTAGAAAGACCTACTGCATTCAGCAATTCCCGCTCGGCATGATAGAGCTTCGCCCGCTCAATCACGGTATCTGTAACGATTTGACCTAGAGCCGCCACAATGAAGCCGCTCCGCGCCCGCACCGTTTGCTGCACCCGATACCCTCTAGCTTCCTCTACCACATAGCCCGCTGCGGCAGTGTCAGCACGGAGGGCGAGCTGGTCGCGAACGCTGCCGCCCGTGGCGCGATAGAGTTCATCCAGAACACCCAACCGCTCCGCGTTTTCAGCGATCGATCGAGTAGCAGACTGACCGCCAACCGCCGCAACGACCCCTTCAGAAGTCGCCACAGTCCAGCCCACCACTTTGCCCGCAATGAATGCCTTTTGCTCGAGTGGACTGACCACTGCGTTAGTTAACGAAGCGGCTACACTGCGGCGGCTGTCTTGCAGTTGTTGGCTAGCTAG
>JBBSFA010000223.1:0-5898 GCA_038239185.1 Elainellales cyanobacterium
TAGGGAAGTTGGCACCAACCCTAACCAGCTACCTATTCCTTCTGATATCCGCAGAAGTATAGGCTGATCGATTAAAACATCGATCGCCTCGCTAATGCAAAGCAAGTGGTTTAGGAATCACGCCTTAAGCTTTTCTTCACTCCAAAAAAACGCATTAGCGAGGACACAACCATGACTTCAGAGTTCAACGAACGGCTGACCATTTCGCCTACCGATAAAGCGCAGGTGTGGATCATCGGCAGCCGCGACCAAGTAGCCCATCTGATCAACGAGTTCTATGTCAAACGCATCGCCACCGATCGCGTCCAGTTCACGCCGATTGTGCCTGCCCCGTTTGCAGACGGCAAGTATATGAGCGTACTGGTACGGTAGGGGCGATCGAGTTGGCAAGCATGGAGGGTGTCTGACGTACCTAGGATGCCCAGAGCGCCTAGATCCCCGGCTTTAAAAAAGCCGGGGATCTATCTTGAAAGTCATAATCGCTTGATCTAAGCCGCTTCCAGAGGAGCCATGGTTAAGCCCGCTCGCCCTAGCTGCTCGTGATACAGCTCAGCCTGCTCTTGCGGCCCAACCCAGACGATCGCCTGTCCTTCAAAGTGGATTTGATTGGTCAATTCCCAGGCGCGATCGCTGCTCATGCCTGGAACATATTTCATCAAGCACTCTGAAACGTGCTGAAACGTGTTGAAGTCATCGTTGAGCACGATTATTTTGTAGTTTGGATAAAGCTTGGGCTTGACCTGAGTGGCGCGATCGGGCGTGGCAGTCGGTGTTTCCGCCATTGCCTCAATCCCCCTGCTTTGCTCAGCCTCGATCGCTGTAGAAGCTACCGCCGTTATCCTAGAAGCCGCCTTTACCCAAATCATAGAAGCTGTTACCAGAAAAACTTAACCAAGACTATGTTAACGGATAGGAAAGAATTTCTGACTAGCAAAAAAGCGGGAGTGGCACTGCACCCCCGCTTTTTGTGCGCTCCGCGCTTTAGATCCCTGCGCCGTCTAGAAATTGCTCAATGATTTTATCTTGAGCGGCATGGGTGTAGCGCTCCGCAGCTCGCTCCATAGCCCGTTCTGTAGCGCGAAAGTCACTGGAGGCGATCGCATGGGCAAATACAGGCTCTTTCACCTGCTGAAGATCTTGAAGCTGCTGCTCCAAAGCCTCGATCCGATCGACCATTGCCCGAATCACCTGGGCTTCTGAGTCGGGGAGCTGTCCGTGCTCCAAAGGCTCAACCCGTTCGCCAGCGCGATAAACAATCCGGCCCGGAACCCCAACCACCGTGCAATCCGACGGCACATCGCGCAGCACGACCGAGCCAGCCCCGATCCGCACATTGTTGCCGATTTGCAGATTTCCCAGGACTTTAGCCCCAGCTCCCACTACGACGTTTTCGCCGACCGTTGGGTGACGTTTGCCGATTTCTTTGCCCGTCCCGCCTAGCGTTACGCCCTGATAGATCAGCGCATAGTCACCAATGATCGCCGTTTCGCCAATCACTACGCCCATGCCGTGATCGATAAACACGCCTTTGCCGATCGTGGCACCGGGGTGAATTTCAATCCCCGTCAAGAAGCGGGCAATATGAGAAATCAGGCGAGGGATGAAAGGAAGCCGTAGCTGAAACAGCGCATGTGCCAGACGATGCAAGAAAAGTGCCTGGATACCGGGATAACAGAAAAGAACCTCTAGCCAATTGCGGGCGGCTGGGTCGCGATCGAAAACAATGCGGAAATCGGTGGTAAAAGCATCCAGTACGGTCTTAAACACAGGTAACTACCCCGCTGCAAAAACAAATGATTAAATGAGTCTAAATTCGATTGCCATTCATCATCTTACCTCCCCTCTGCGGTCAGAAAGATGAGATTAGACTGAGGAAAACCGTAGGTTTGCTAGAAGAGGCTTCTCTATGAAGGAAGCATCAGGAGCGCTCGTCAGGATTCGATCGACCCAGAGAAGTCTGCTAGCTTTCGCGAGACTTCAATAGCTCACGGATGTCTTGCAGCTCAATGAGGATAGCCTGCAATAAAGCCTGGGTGACTGTTTCAGTGGGTTGCTGAATCGCGATCGTCACAGCCTTGATCCCCAAAATATCTTTGGCAAAGCGAGTCACTTCATTGGGATGAAACAGCAGCGGATCGTCTTTGTTGAGCCGATGTTCGGGATTGAGTCGATCTGGGTCGTAGGGCGGATTTAGCAGAATCGGATCAGTATTGGCATAGCGGTAAACCGAGGCACGGGAGCGATTCAGCACTTTCTGCGCCGCTTCGATCGGCATCAATCCCTGAGAATTAGTCGAAATCTCCATAATTAGCGAGTCTGCTAGCGCGATCGAACTTAAGGACGTTTCACTATAGCAAATCGTCCCATCAATAGATCAAGAGTCTCGCACTGAGAATCATTCTTTTTTGTAGACAGGCAAGAGTACCGTAAAGGCTGACCCTTCGTTGACCTTACTCTTGACGGCGATCGAGCCGCCGCAGCGCAGCAAAAGCTGTTGGACGATCGACAATCCTAACCCAGCGCCGCTAAAGTCTTCGCCAGAAGTAATGCGAACCCGATAAAAGCGATCGAAAATGCGGGGCAGATCCGCCGAGGCGATGCCCACTCCCGTATCGCGAAATTCAATTTGCACATAGTCGCCTTGCTGCTTAGCGCGCACCCAAACCTGCCCCCCGTTAGGCGTAAATTTGATGCTGTTGTGCAGCAGGTTAATCACAATTTGCTTCAGCCAATGGTTGAGACAAGACACGGGCGGTAGATCTTCTGGGATCATATAGCCCAGCATAATGCCGCGCTCTTGGGCAAGCGGCTGATAGGTGCTGACAATCCCAGGCACTAAATCCGCCAGACGCAACGCCTCCATGGGCGCTGGATCAGAGATATTTTCGATCTGAACCAGGTCTAAGACGCTGGTAATCAAAGCGCTTTGGCGATCGCACTCCTGACTCAGCATATCCATGTACCGCTGGCGCTGCGGCGGCTTGAGGCTGGGAGAATTCAGCAGCGATAGAGCAGTCTTCATCGTAGTTAAGGGCGTTCGCAGCTCTTGACCCATCGTTTTGATGAATTCGTCTTTCTGGCGGACGGCATGCATCAAGTCGTCGTTGGATTGGCGCAGCAGCGTAGCGCTTTCTGCCTGCCGCCGATAGACGGCGCTGCTGCGCCACAGATCTTCTTGTCGCTGAATCTGCTTGGTCAGTAAATTTCCCAGCAGCAGCGGATTTAAGCTAGGCAAGCCCCTGGTTGCTGTCGTGCTGTCCGTTATCAATGTCTCCCAGTTCAGCAACAGTGAGGCAATCTGATCGCTCGACTGCGTTTCTGGCTGCCCAAAGCAGATGGCGCGATTGATCCCTTCTAAGACTCGCTTCAGGGTAGCGGTTTCAAACGAACATAGCCCCAGGAGCGGATGCTTTTGCTCCAACGCTTCATCGGCTGGATTAGCTTTCGGATCGGGCTTCTGACGGCTCGATCGCGGTCGATGTGCCAGCACCAACCCGTAAAATTCTGGAGCGGCAACCAGCAGAAAATACTCTCGCTTGAGCTGGCTGTCGGGCGACAGGGGCAGAACATGCAGCATGGCATTGTCGGCAGTTGCATTGTCGGCAGTGGCTAGCTCGGCGGCGGCTAGCTCCAGCCCATCGGCGCTTTCCTCCAGGCTAGGTGGCAGTTCCCAAGCGATCGGTTCAGCAGCATAGGGAGGCTTGTGAGGGGGCTTGTGACCATTGGTTGCCTCGGGCGTTTGCAGGCTGTAGATCGAGTACGCTACTTTGGCGGCACCACAAAATTGCTGGATTTCTGCTTGCCAGATTTCTCCTTTAGGCAGCTTCAACCAAATCGTTGCGGGAATCTGCTGCTCAATCAGCAAGTTAAAGACCAGTTCCACCATTGATTTGAAGGTGGTTGGACTAATTTTTAAGGCTTGAGGAGCGGATTCAGAGTCGATCGCTAACTCATACAAAGAGGCATCGGGGCAGGGAGAGAGATCCATAGAGTTACACTTTCAATGGCAAAAAGCGTGAAGTTGATAATGGAGTTCTCTATCCACAGCGCTTTGTCAGCAATTTTGCGATAGAGAAAACCCTGAGGCGATTGTGCTCAGTTTTCCCACGAATGACATCCTTCTAGACAAAATGGTAACCCTTTCTTAAAAAAATCCTTTCTCCCCTAGGAAATCCGCGCGGTCAAAGCAATCCGTGCCTGTTCGCGATCGTCAAAATGCACCTTTTCAGTGCCCAGAATTTGGTAGTCCTCATGTCCTTTGCCCGCAATCAGCACGCCATCGCCAGGTTGGGCATTCAAAATTGCCGTGCGAATTGCCTCAGCGCGATCGCCCAAAACGGTCGGATTGCTCTCTGCTGGCATCCCCGCCACGATATCCTGCAAAATCTGCGCCGGATCTTCTGTGCGGGGGTTGTCCGAAGTCACGATCGCCCAGTCTGATAGCTGAGCCGCGATCGCACCCATCAGAGGACGTTTCGTCCGATCGCGATCGCCCCCACAGCCAAATACACAGATCATTCGCCCTGAAATGAAGGGACGAGCCGCACGCAGCATATTTTCCAAACTGTCCGGCGTATGAGCATAGTCTACAATCACGCTGAGATCCTGTGCGGGACTGACCTGCACCTGCTCCATCCGTCCCGGAACGCCTGCAAACTGAGGCAAATCTTGAGCGATCGCGCTAAGCTCCAAGCCCAGATGCAAGACTGCGCCGACCGCCGCCAGCAGGTTCGCTAAGTTAAACTGCCCGACTAGGGGCGATCGAAACGCCACTTCGCCCTTTGGCGTATGCAGCACACCCTTCACCCCTTCTGGCTCATAGACCAAATCGCTCATCCACAGATCGGCGGAGGCATCCGTGACGCTATATGTCCAGACTTGTGCGGGCGGCAGCGACTCAATCAGCCGCTTGCCATAGGGATCATCGAAGTTGACGATCGCCCGTCCTTTCAGGTAGTCCTTGCTAAACAGCAAGGCTTTTGCCGCAAAGTACTCTTCTAAATCTTTGTGGTAGTCCAGATGGTCTTGCGTCAGGTTAGTGAACACTGCCACCTCAAACGGGCAACCCCAAACGCGCCCCTGCGCCAACGCATGAGAGCTAACTTCCATCGCGGCAACTTGACAGCCTGCTTTTACCGCATCGTGCAGTTGGGCTTGCAGATCCAGGGCAAAAGGCGTGGTGTGAACGGCAGTTTGTTGATGACCTGCCCAACGGCTGTAGAGCGTGCCAAAGAGGGCGGTCTGCTGCGATCGCTCTAGCAAAAACTCGATCAGATGCGTCGTCGTGGTTTTGCCATTTGTGCCCGTCACCCCAACCATCCGTAGCTTTTGCCCTGGGTAGTCATAAAAGGCAGCACCTAGCTGGGCACAGGCTTTTGCCATATCGGGATAGGAAATAATGCAGGCACCAGGATCGCTTTTTGCGGCAGCCTCTGGAGAGACAAGAGCAGCGATCGCGCCAGATGCGATCGCACTTGTCCAAAACTCGCCGCCATCTACGCGCGTTCCAGGCATCCCAATAAATAAATCTCCAGGCTGACAGGCATGTGAATTCGTACTCAGTCCTTTCACCTCAGCCTCTAAGGCTGGATGATCGGGCAAAGACACAGCGGGAAGCGTTGAGAGTAGTTCTTTCAGTTTCATGGTTCAAAACCTCCTTGTGTCAGTAGGGGGAGCGATCGTTTAGCGATTGCGCCTATTTTGCCGTACTTTTTAGATTTTCAGATCTAGATTTTTAGCACTTAGATTTTTTGATTAGTCTGGGAAGTATTTCTGTAACATCTGCGCCACCTGCTGCACCGAAGCGCGGGGTGAGAGCCGAGGCAGTGGCACTGGGGTCGATCGCTCATCTGCCGCCAGAAACAGCACCGGAATTTCGTACTGGTAGGCATCAAACCA
>JBBSFA010000224.1:0-5888 GCA_038239185.1 Elainellales cyanobacterium
AACAACCAAGCCTACGAAGATTGGCTAGGACAGTTGCCTGCGGACATTTACGGCAATCATCTTCAGCAGGTTTGGGGAGAGGAATGTTATCAACGAATGCAGCCCTACGTAGAAGCAGCCCTGTCTGGACAGGTGGTCACCTATGAGAATGAAATTACGCTGAAGGATAATAGCAATCGATCGGTCAGTGTTACCTATATTCCGCATACTGATGAACTCACTGTCCGAGGGTTCTTTGCGCTCGCCAGTGATATTAGCGATCGAAAAGCGATCGAACGGATGAAAGACGAATTCCTCGCGGTCGTCAGCCACGAACTCCGAACGCCCCTCACCTCCCTGCACAGCGCCCTCAAAATCCTGACGACTGGGCGGCTGGGCATCCTGTCCGCGGATGGACAGCAAATGCTAGAAATAGCCGACGAGAATACAGAACGACTGGTTCGTCTCGTCAACAACGTCCTAGATTTGCAGCGCATCGAAGCGGGCGAAGTCAAAATGGAAAAGCAAGTTTGCAACGCTGCCGATCTGATGACTCAGGCAACCGAGGCGATGGAGCCGATGGCGCAACAGCACCGAGTCAAACTTGCCACCCGACCGTTAGAGATTCAACTTTGGGCAGATTCAGACTATATTGTGCAGGCGCTCACCAATTTGCTCAGCAATGCGATTAAGTTCTCATCCTCTGAGGGAACCGTCTGGCTAACCGCTGAAGCCCAACCGACTGAAGTCCTGTTTCGGGTCAGAGACGAAGGGCAAGGCATTCCCGCCAACAAGCTAGAAAGCATTTTTGAACGATTTCACCAGGTAGACTCTTCCGATTCGCGCAAAAAAGGGGGAACCGGATTAGGGCTGGCTATCTGTCGTAAAATCATTGGACAGCACAACGGCAAAATTTGGGCAGAAAGCACGTTGGGACAGGGAAGCATCTTTTCCTTTACACTACCGACTCTGATCCAATCAGAGACAAAGGTTTATGGCAACCAAACGGGTTCTGATCATTGATGATGAAGAAACAATTCAAACCGTTGTCCAATTTGGGATTCGGATGAGCGCTGGCTGGGAAGTGCTGACCGCTAGTTCAGGGATGCAGGGGATTGAAACCGCCCAAGCCGAAAAGCCGGATGTGATTCTGCTGGATGTGATGATGCCCGAGATGGATGGAATCGCCACCTTTAAAGTGCTGCAAGCCCACCCTGCGACAGAACAGGTGCCCGTGATTTTTTTGACTGCCAAAGCCCAAACCGCCGAAAAGCGGCAGTTTAACGAATTAGGCGTGAGTGGAGTGATTACCAAGCCATTTAACTCGCTGGATTTGCCGGAGCAAATTGCCAGAATTCTCCATTGGTCATTGCAGCCATGAAAATCTTACTCGTAGACGACGATGAGGGACTCAGCGCCGTTTTGACCAAGAGTCTAGCCGCTTATCGGTATGTGGTAGATACGGTCAGAGATGGCGAAACGGGTTGGGTCTATGGCTCCACCTTTGAGTACGACCTGATAGTGCTAGATATTATGCTGCCGAAGCTGGATGGCATTAGCCTCTGCCAGCGCTTTCGAGAAGAAGGCTACACCACCCCCATTCTGTTACTAACCGCGCAAGATACCAGCACCGCGAAGGTAAGTGGATTAGATGCTGGGGCAGATGATTATGTCGTCAAACCGTTTGATGGGGCAGAACTGAGCGCCCGGATTCGAGCCTTACTGCGGCGCAGCAATGCCAGTCCCTTCCCGCTCTTGTCCTGGGGCGATTTACTGCTCAATCCCAGCACTTGTGAAGTCACCTATAGCAGTCAACCTCTCACCCTAACCACCAAGGAATATGAGCTGCTAGAGCTACTGCTGCGGGGGATTCAGCATGTATTTAGCACCGAAGAAATTCTCGATCGCCTCTGGTCTTCCGAAGAATTTCCCTCGGAGGCAACCGTGCGTTCTCACATTCGGCGGCTGCGCCATAAGCTGGTAGCAGCGGGCGCTCCTTGCGATTTGGTGGCAACGGTGCATGGGCGCGGGTATTACCTTAAAGCGCAAGCCGAAAAAGGACTGGAGCGCGATCGCCCCCCAGAAGCCGTTCCTACTCAGAATCACTCCCCCAACCCCCAAGCCCAATACCTGACATTTCTGAATCAAACCTGGGTTGCCAACAAACCTAAAATCCTGACCCAGTTGACCGTGCTCTCGCAGGCGATCGCGGCATTGCAGCGAGATTCACTGTCCTCTGCCCTGCAAACACAAGCGCACTTCACTGCCCACAAACTGGCTGGCAGCCTGGGAACCTTTGGGCTAACGGAGGCGATGACTTTGGCTCGCCAGCTTGAGCAGATGCTAGACCCTGCCGTGCCGTCATCTGCGCCACTCTATGCGTCTACGCTCATCGCTTTGCTGGATGCCCTTCAGCAAGAAATTCAGCAGACCACCTCCATTCAGGCAGCGCCGACGGCTTTGGGCGGTGCGCGATCGCTGCATCTGCCCCAAGAAACGAAAGTGATGATTGTGGATGATGACCACCACTGGCTGCAAGCCTTGCCAAACCTACTCCAGCCCTGGGGCTTTAAGGTCACTGCCCTGGCTGAGCCACAGCAATTTTGGACGGTACTGCAATCTGTCATGCCCGATCTGTTGGTGCTAGATGTAAAAATGCCAGAGGTGAGCGGCTTTGAACTGTGTCAGGCATTGCGCGCTACTCCTCACTGGGAACGGCTCCCCGTTTTGTTTGTGAGTGTGCTGAGTGATCAAACCACCCAAAATCAAGCCTTTAGCGTGGGGGCAGATGACTATCTGTGTAAGCCCGTCACGGGTGCAGAGCTGGCGAATCGAATTCTGGGTCGCCTCCGCAGAGTTAGAGCCTGGGCGACTTAGCGTAGGGGCTGCACACTTTTTGCACGAGCCATCTGGCACTGTAAGGTAATAAATATTCTGATGAGAAAGCCGATATGAATAAGTCAATGCCAGCGTCGGTCAGAGAACAGCAGCATTCGCTGATTCATCGGTTGGCAGATTGTATTGAATCAATTTGGCAGACCCAGCTCGATTTATCTCCCTATCAAGTCCCCGAAGACCTCGGCTACGTAGAAGGCAGCTTGGAAGGGGAACGGCTTGTAATTGAAAATCACTGCTACCAAACCCCGCAGTTTCGCAAGCTTCATTTGGAACTGGCTCGTGTCGGTAACTCATTAGATATCCTGCACTGCGTCATGTTTCCTAATCCCGAATACGCATTGCCTATCTTTGGAGCCGATTTGGTGGGGGGACGCGGCGGCATTAGCGCTGCGATCGCCGATCTCTCTCCAGTCAATCGCGATCGCAGCTTACCCGCAAACTATCAAACTGCCCTCTCTCAAGTCATTCCGTTTCAATTCGCCCAGCGCCGAGATTTACCGCCTTGGGGCGACATCTTCTCAGATTTTTGCCTGTTTGTGCGTCCGATCGACGCTCAGGAAGAGGAAGCTTTCCTCCAGCAGGTGCAGTACTTTTTGCAGACGCACTGTCGGCTGGCGAGTGCAGCGCAGCCCCTAACGTCGCAGACTGAAATTGCCAAAGTCCGGATGGGACACCAGAATTACTGCCATCAGCAACAGCAAAATGATAAAACTCGGCGGGTGCTAGAGAAGTCGTTTGGCGCAGAGTGGACAGAACGGTATATGACCACGATGCTGTTTGATTACGCAGCTTGAAATTAAATGAAACAAGTTGAAAGATAACTTATCGCACATAGATCCTCGACTTCTCCGAAGAAGTCGGGGATCTATTACCTTTAACCTTTAACCCCCATCTCCCGCCGAAGCAGGGATCTCCAACGCTGCCAAACTCGATCGATCGCCAATCCCCGCCAAGATCGCCATCACCACCATCGAATCCTGTAGATCGATCGCCCCACAAAGCGTATCCTCATCTCGTTCACCTGCCCATATCCGCCGAATTACCGCCACTAAGTTTTGCCAGCCTCGCTGTTCCCAGTCCTCCAGACTTGGTTCTAACTCCTGCCTCGCCGCTGGATCGATCGCCCCTGCCACCACTGCCTTAATCAGCGGCACAAACGGCTACAACTCATAGCGGGTTCCAGCAAAGGCGGCTTTGGACTGCCGTGCCTGTCGGCGGTAGGTCTGCGCTTGGTCGGGTTGCTGCTGGCGATCGGCGATATTTGCCAGAATATTGTAGGTTTTCCAGATTTGTGCGGCGGCAGGGTCAAGGGTTTGCTTAATCTCTAAGGACTCTTCTGCCAGTTGACGGGCTTCTGAGAGGCGATCGGGTTGTTGTTGGAGGAGGTTAGCCAGATTGGAGAGGTCAATAGAGGCACCTGCTAAATCTCCTTCGGCTTTTTTTGCTACCAGTGCTTTGCGATACCAGGCTTCTGCATCTCGTGGGTTGCCTGAGAGTTGGGCAACGATCGCCAAATTACCCCAGCTTTTAGATGCTCCCAGCCGATCGCCCCTCGATTCTTCTAACTCCGCCGATCGCCGATATGCCTGCTCTGCTGCCTGCCACTGCCGAGCTTCCTGGTACACTATGCCCAGTTGATACCATGCTACGGCTTCCATCGCGGGTTCATGCAGCCGCTGAAATACCGCTAGTGCCTCCTGGTAGCGTTGTTCGGCTTCTGGCAGGTTGTTCTGCATCAGGGCGAGGGTGCCGAGTTGTCCTTGGGAGACTGCCGCATCTCGCAAATTCCCAAGTTCCTGGTCGCTGACTAGTCCTGCCTCGTATGCTGTCTTCGCCCCAGCGTAATCGCCCATGTCCGTTAGCACATCCGCCAGGTCAGTCTGCAACGCTCCCCGCTGGCGCTTCACGTTGTCCGATCCGTCCAACTGGTCTGCCACTGCCAGTGCCTCCCGGTAGCGGTGGGCGGCAGCGCTGGGCTGACGCTGCGCCCTCAAGCAGCGCCCTAGGCGACTCAGCGTCAGGCAACGATCGTAGCTGGTCTGGTCGCCCAACCCGTTCAGGATTTGTTCAAACTGCTGGGCGGCTGCCCCGGCGCGTCCGGCATTGAGTAGCTGCTCTGCTGCCTGGGTGCGAGCCAAAAACCACGACCGGGAGCCGATCGTAACCGTAATCGATTCTGCCAGTTGGCTGAGGGTGGCGCGATCGCGGTTCAAGCCAAAGTAATCCAGAAACCAATTCACCTTATCCACAAACTCGATCGCCCAGTCTGCTTGGTCAGCGATGGCAGTCCGCACGGCAAACAGGAGGTTGGGCAATTCTCGAAGGGCGATCGATCGGGCGGCATCAGGATTGCGAGCGTCTTCGTGATACAGATAGCTCGATAGGTCGTAGTAGCGGCGGCAGTGGCGGCTCAGCAGTTCCTGCTGGGTGGCGGCAGGCACCTCTGCCCAGAGAGCAGGAGCCAGGGTGGGGTGAAACTTCAGGAAGGGCACCCCTACTCCCGGCAACGATTCCACCTGAATCAAGCCCGTCGCTTCGAGCTGCTGCCGCAAGGGTTGCCAGGTCGATTCTTCTACCTCTGTCACCTCTGACAACATATTTTCAAACGCCCCGCCCTGAAACACCCCCAACCTCGGCAACCAAGCCCTCGCCCCCGCATCCAACCGTTCCAGCGACAGTTGCAACGAAGCCATCAAACTGCGGTCTTTATCCGGCACCTCCCGATTTTCCGCCAGCAGTCGTTCCAGCGTATTGCCCACCTCCGCCACCCGCCGTGTCTTCAACTGCCGCGCCAACAACGCCAACGACAGCGGATGAAACTCTACTAGCTTGCAAAGTGCAATCAAGCCCTGCCGCTGCGGCGGTTCCAGCAGCGGCGCAGGCGGCAAAGCCATCAACGCCTGAATATAGTCCAGCGCATCATCGGGATACTGCTCAGAACCCAATCCCTGCAACGGCAAAGCCAGATGGAGCAAGGTTCCCTCAGTGGCATAGTCCGAATGACCAAAATC
>JBBSFA010000225.1:0-5882 GCA_038239185.1 Elainellales cyanobacterium
TCGAAAAGCTCCTGAATCAAAGGTTTCAGCTCTCAATGATTTGTGCAGCTTCACAGTAAATTGGTATAAGCTTAGAATGATCCTTTGTAAGTCTAGACATATTCGCGAATGCCCATTCTGCCTCAAGGCTCCACTCCGCTTTTTGCATCCGATCGCTCCGCCTCCCTCCGCTCCAGCTTTTCGATACAGCCAGGGCTATGGATCGCCTTATTCAGCGGGATTGGGATGGGGTTAGCCCCTGCTCCAGCGAACCTATGGGGGCTGGCGTGGTTGGCTTTGATGCCGCTGTGGATTTTGGCAATGGACAAAGCCCGATCGCCGCGTCAAGCGATCGCTTACGGGATGGCTTGGGGGATTGGCTACCACGGCTTGGCTTTATCGTGGGTAAGGGGATTGCATCCGCTCACCTGGATGGGCGTGCCCTGGCTGGCTAGCGTTGCGATTACGCTGTTCTGCTGGGTGTTCATTACGCTTTGGGGGGCAGCGATCGCTGGAGTCTGGGCAGGCGGCATGAACTGGCTGTTTTACAAGCAACTGTCTAGCTTGTCCAGCGTTCTGCGGATTTTGATTGGCACTGCGCTTTGGTGCAGTCTGGAAACCCTATGGAGTCAAGGCTTTTTGTACTGGACTTCGCTTTCTCTGACCCAAAGCCCCCACAATCTGGTGATTTTACATTTGGGGCAGCTATCGGGGGCGCAAGCTGTGACGGCGGCGATCGTTTCGGTGAACGGTGCGTTTGCAGCGGTTTGGCTGCACAACCAAAAAAATCAAAGCCGCCTGACAAATTATTGGCTACCACTGAGTTATTGCCTGCTGCTGCATGGAGTTGGTTTCGGGCTTTACAGCCAGCCGATCGCCAACTTACCCGCAACCGCTCTGAAAGTTGGGATTATCCAGGGCAATGTTCCTACTCGCATTAAGCTGTTTTCGCAAGGAGAAAAGCTAGCGCTGGAGCGTTATACGCTGGGCTATGAAAAGCTAGCAGCAGAGGGAGTTGAGGCAGTGCTAACCCCCGAAGGAACGTTTCCCTGGCTCTGGGTCGATCAGCCCTCGCAAGCCAAAAATCCGCTGTATCAAGAGATTCTGGCGCGAGGCGTGACGGCTTGGATTGGCACGGTTGGCACCCGGCAGGAGCGGATCACCCAAACGCTGTTTACGATCGCTGGAACGGGCGAGGTGATCAGCCGCTACGATAAGGTGAAGCTAGTGCCGCTGGGTGAATATGTACCGTTTGAGTCGGTGCTGGGCGGCATGATTGGTCGGCTCTCGCCGATCGATGCCTCTATGCAGCCCGGAAGAACGGATCAGGTATTTGACACGCCGTTTGGGCGGGCGATCGTAGGTATCTGCTATGAGTCTGCCTTTCCGCAGCTCTTTCGCGATCAGGCTGCCAACGGCGGACAGTTTATCCTGACTGCTTCTAATAATGATCCCTACAACGCCACGATGATGGCGCAGCACCATGCCCAAGATGTGATGCGATCGATTGAGACTGATCGCTGGGCGGTGCGCGCCACCAACACTGGCTTTTCGGGGATTGTCTCGCCGCACGGCAAGACAGAGTGGCTGTCTGGCTTCCGCACCTATGAGACTCATGCCCATACGATTTATCGGCGGCAAACGCAAACGCTGTATGTACGCTGGGGAGATTGGCTCACCCCGCTGATGGCGATCGGTGCGATCAGCGGTTGGGTGGTGGGGCGATCGCGGGTTGAGAGCGATCGCTAGCTGAGGGGTGCGCCATCCGTGCGACGAATCGCAATCACGCTGGATTTGGGCGGCTCGTTGGCTTGCTTGCTCGGCCAATTAGAGCCGATCGGCACTTGACGAGTTTGGGTAAAGGCTTCTCCCTCGGTCGTCTTCACCACATATTTGCGGGCGGCAGATTCCATGTTTTGGCGAATCCCATGATATTCACCCGGATGCTGTGCTGACATGAACAGCGTCTTTTGATCGCGGGTCAGAAAGGGACCCGTCATCTCAGACTCCATCGGGCTAAAGCCAAACAGGAATGCTTGTCCAGCATTAGCGCCCGATGTTGGGATATACCAGATCGAGTTGTTGCCAAACACCCCGCGCAGGTTGGACTGGCTGACGGGCTTGCCATCTGTTCCCGTTCGACTTGCAACCTCTTTGTTGTGCTTGTCGGTAGACATATCAGACACCATCCAGATGTTGCCCTTGGCATCGATCTCTAAGTTGTCGGGATTGGAGAAGCCCATGCCGCCATCAGCAGGTTCACCGCCTACCGCTAGCATTGACCACTTGAAGCTCATTGCGGCTGGATCGTTGCCATCTTCGTTTAGTTTCATGATCCAACCGTATTCGTAAGGTGAGGCATCTTTGGGTCCCTTAAAGACTCGCGCATCCGGACCACCATTGCCGTCCGGCGCACCCGATGTAAAAGTCATAAACAGCGTGCCATCTGGCCGCACATCGGTATCTTCGGGGCGCGCCGTGCTGGTGGCTCCAGCAGCACTCGCGGCATAGTGAGCATCCACTAAGATCACGCCTTGTTTTTCGGCAGCAGAGCCAACGTACAGATCCCCCAGCGTTTTGAACTGCTGGACGTAGGAAGCGATCGCCGCATCTTCCGTAACCTTCACGTTGCCGCCTGCACTGCGATCGGGGTTAGGCAGCTTAATCACTGCGCCAAGATGAACGCTAGGAAGTTCCGGGTTCACAGGGGTTTCTGGCTTCAGCGAAATCCAGCTCCCTGTGCCGTCTGGCTTGAACTTGGCGGCATACAATACGCCATCGCTGAGCAGGCGCGAGTTGGCTTTATCTTTTGGATCGCGGACTGGGCTGGCGCTGACAAATTTGTAAAGGTGCCCACCCCGGCGATCGCAGCCCGAATAAAAAGCCAGCGGCTTACCCGCCGTGACCCTTACCCCAACCGCCTCATGGCGAAACCGTCCTAGCGCAGTGTGCTTAGTGCCGTAGTCGGTTGAATTTGCCGGATCAACTTCTACAATCCAACCGTATTTGTTGCCTTGCAGCCCTAGCGCATTGCCTTTGCCGTTCATTTCTTCAATTTCGCCCTCAGCCGTGACCCATTGAAACGGTGTTTCGGTCGGTGCGAAAGCAGTGCCGTCGGCGTAAACCGCTTCTGCTACTTGATCCTGGAAGTTCTCTTCGCCGCTCAGCACCGTGCCCCAGGGCGTTGTGCCGCCAGAGCAGTTTTGGCTAGTGCCGATGATCCGATCGCCCAAGCCGTCAATATAGCCTTGTCCGCTGGTCTTTTGGAAAATCGCGACGGCAGCTCCGGTGGTTTTCAGGTATTTGCCATCTGTTAATCCAGAAATGCCAGAAATGCGGCGATCGGCGCTGGAATGGGTGCGTTCCCAACCGCCATCTGCGCTGCGACGGACTGAAATCACAGATAGCCCCAAGTCGTATAGCCCTGCTTTGGCGACGGCTTGAATGTTTGCTTTGAGCGGATTGCTGTCGGGCATCGAGTAAACATCAATTTTGCCGTCTTCTACCTGTTGAGCAGCGGCTCTGACTTCAGCCAGCGGCAAGGCTTTGCCAATCACTTGCTGATAGCTCTGCGACCAGGGTTTGGCGCTGATATATTCGTGGTTGACCGTCAGGAAGCCTTCACCGGGCTTGGTTTCTACAAAAGAAATGTAGTCATTGTTGATGCCGAAGTGATCGGCTTCGCCAATCCGATCGCCCCAAGCCGCAACCACACTGTAGGTGTAGCCTTCGGGCAGCACCATATCATCTGCTACAGTATAAGCGCTATATTCGCTGACCTGTTTCGCGGGTTCCCAGCCATCGGTGAGCAGCGGCAGAGTTCCCTTAACTGGCTGAAAAGGCAGTCCAGCCGATGTAGCACTCGCAGCTTCTGCTTGTACCGATGGGTTCGGCATCCCGTTCGTGAAGGGCTGTAGGGCGATCGATCCAGCTCCTGCTCCCATCAGCAATAAAAACTCTCTGCGCTTCAGCGTCATAGGTTCTGTCTCTCAAAACAAAGTAGAGAAGTTGATGTGTAGCTGTTGCGACTGGCAACGGCTACCCTATGCTGAAACTACCGAAAATTTATTAAGGATAGGTAAATGCTGCATTAAAGCTCTAAATTTCGTAGCTCAGTTCCTTCTCTTGCATTGCCTTGGTCAGCTCTGCGGCTACCTCTGGGCGAGAAAACTCTGGCGGGGGCATCTCACCGCGCCGCAGCATTTCACGAACTTTAGTCCCAGACAGGTGAATCCGTTCCTCTTTGGTGCTAGGGCTGGTTTTGCTGGTTGCCATCCCTTGAGTCCGGAGGCAGTAAAACGCATGTTCAAACTTCAGCGGCTGAATTCCTAACTCGCCAGGAGCAAATTCGTCGAAGATATACTGGGCATCATAGGTGCCATAGTAATCGCCTACACCTGCATGATCGCGCCCAACAATGAAGTGGGTACAGCCGTAGTTTTTCCGCAGGAGGGCGTGGAAGATGGCTTCGCGGGGTCCTGCATAGCGCATGGCAGAAGGATTAATTGCCAGGATCACCCGATCTTTAGGAAAATAGTGTTCCAGCATGATCTCGTAGCAGTTCATCCGCACATCTGCCGGAATGTCATCGTCCTTCGTGGCACCGACTAGCGGATGCAGAAACAAGCCGTCCACTGTCTCCAAGGCGCACTTGATAATATACTCGTGGGCACGATGGATGGGGTTGCGAGTTTGAAAGCCCACCACCGTTTTCCAGCCTTTGTCCTTGAATAGCTGACGCGATTCGATCGGATCGATTTGGTAGGTGGGGAAGCGGACATCGAGATCCCGTTGCAGCAGCCAAATATTCCCTGCCAGATTGACTGCACCCTGACTGTAGACGACGTAAACACCAGGATGTTTTTCTTCATTGGTACGGTAAACGATCAAGGCTTCATGCCGTTTATCGTAAGTATATTTTTCGGTTAGCTCCAAGACACCCACAAATCGCCCGCTGAAATCATCCAGCCGCACCAGACTCCCTGCTTTGAGCGGCGCTGCGACCTCTTCATCCACAGACAACGTGACTGGAATTGCCCAGGGCAAGCCGTTCGCCAAGTGCATTTCGTTGACGGTGCGATCGTAATCTGCCTTGCCCATAAACCCAATCAAAGGGCTGAAGCCGCCGATCGCAATCAGTTCCAAATCTGAAAAAGCGCGGGCATCTAACTGTACCCGTGGCAAATAGTCGCCTTTTTCTAAAAACTCAGCGCGTTGCTCAGGCGTACAAATACGGTTGATTAACTGTCCACCGTGCGGAGCAATGTTGTCTGGCTGGCTCATGAGAAGTTTAGGTTTTTTTAAGGATATATGTGCAGCCATCATCCTATCAGAGAGGATCACCAAACGGGGGGATGACAACCCAATCACCTTTAGAATGAAAATACTGATTTGTCAGGAGAAACCCCCATGACAGCCGAGGGGATCTACACGATAAAGACAATCCCAACCGTCATCAAGCTGCATCCAGTTGTGACTTTGACAGACGATCAGTTTTTTGAGTTTTGTCAGACGAATTCTGACTATCGGTTCGAGCGCACCGTTGAGGGAGAATGGGTAGTCATGTCGCCTACGGGATCAGAGTCAGGTCAGCGCAATTTTAATTTGACCGTCCAGTTTGGGATTTGGATTCGGCAAGTCGGCAGCGGAATTGGATTTGATTCCAGCACCGGATTCACGTTGCCCAATGGAGCGGTACGATCGCCCGACATCTCCTGGATTCAGACCGCCCGTTGGGAAGCCGTTCCGATCGAGCAACGCAAAAAGTTCGCCCCGATTTGCCCCGATTTTGTAGTGGAGCTACGGTCTGAAACAGATGATTTGACAGTGCTGCAAGCCAAAATGCAGGAATATATCGACAATGGCGCAAGGCTGGGCTGGCTGATCGACCCGATCGATCGGCA
>JBBSFA010000226.1:0-5878 GCA_038239185.1 Elainellales cyanobacterium
GATCGATCGCGATCGCATCGGATTGAGTCCGGAACGGCAGGACATTCTCCTGTGCGCCGTCCACGCCAAAATAGCCCGTGATACTGCCTAACGCTAACACTAGGTTGCTGTAGTCGTAGCTGTTTCCACTAGTAAGCTGAACTTGCCGCTGGTGCAGATCGATCGCCTGTATGGTGTCCTGCACAAAGATGATTCCGCTTCGTTTCAGCAGCTCATCGTAGCGCGGCACGACTTGATCGGCATTCATTTCGCCGCTGAGATACTCGTATAGCAGCGGTTTGAAGCAAAAGCGATCGTTCTGGTCGATCAAAATGACAGAGCGGGGATAGTGTTGATGGCTTAAATGAAGGGCGGTGAAGAGTCCGGTGAAGCCGCTGCCCAAGACGATCGTTTGATAGACGGGAGTTTTCATGGTTGAAAAGAGAGCAACTTGGCTACTCAGATAAAGCTCTACAAGCGATCACAACTGCGGCGAATGAAATAATTGCTTCATTCGAGCAGAGTAATGAACTTGCAGCGAGATCTGCTGCCGCTTTAGAGAGAGATTTTGGCTGAAGCAGGATAAATCTATCGTTGGAGTTAGAGCCGCTAAATTTAAGCTTTCCAGAGATAAATCATCGAAAATAATGCCACCCAGATCACATCGACAAAGTGCCAAAACAGTGAAGCGGCGCTGACCCCAAAGTGACCGCCCTCGTAGTTTCTAGGCAGAAACGATCGAACCAGCATGAGAAGCTGTAGGATAATTCCTGCGAAAACGTGTAGCCCATGAAAGCCAGTCAACAGATAGAATGTGGCTCCATATAAGCCCGTTTTCAGCCCAAAAGGTAAGTGGCTCCATTCGATCGCCTGCCCTGCCAAGAAATAAATCCCCATTGCTGAGGTCAATGCCCACAGCAGCCGAAACTGCGTTAGCTTGCCTCGCTTCAATGCCCGTTCGGCAAAATAGGCGACAAAGCTGCTGGAAACCAGCACCACTGTACTGATTGCAGGTTTGCCAATATCCAGGTTGGGGATTCCAGGCGGCAGCCAGGGTTGGGTGGTCAGCCGTAGTGCAAAATAGGTGGTGAAAAAGCTGGCAAAAACGATGCTTTCTGAGAGCAAAAAGACCACAAATCCAAACAGTCCTTTGCCGTGATGATCCGTTGAATCGCCCCCGCCGATCGGCAGATATCGTCGCAGCCAATCTGGCAGTTTGCCGTGAAACAGATCAAACCGAATCGGGCTTTCGTCTCGATGAGCAGGATGGGTCATAGCGCGAGGAATTTTGGTATCCGTAGAAGTTGAGAGCGATCGCCTAATTCGGATCAGGAGTGACATCCTCCCAAGCGGCGGGTTCTCCGTAGCTATAGGGCGGAAAAGTGACGGTTGGGATTTCTCGGAAGTTCTCGATCGGCGGGGGTGAAGAGGTTTTCCACTCCAGCCCAGTTGCGTTCCAGGGATTTCTGCGGGCAGGTTTGCCGATCAGCCAGGAGCCGACAATGTTGCCAATGAAGGGCAGAATAGAAACTCCTAATAAGAATGCACCTAAACTCGACAGAATATTCCAAAGTTGATACTGGTCACCATAAGAAGAAACCCGACGCAGCATTCCCTGTAATCCCAGCGGGTGCATCGGGAAGAAGGTCAGGTTTGCCCCGATAAAGGTCAGCCAGAAGTGAAGCTTGCCCCAACCTTCGGCATACATCCGTCCGGTCATTTTGGGAAACCAGAAATAGATAGCCGCAAAGATGGCTAGCGTGATCGTGTTGTAGACAATGTAGTGAAAATGTCCGACTACAAAGTAAGTATTGTTGACGTGTAAATCAAACGGTACAGAGCTGAGCATAATGCCTGTAATGCCGCCAAACAGAAACATGACCACTCCCCCCAAAGCGAACAGCATGGGGGTTTCAAGGTGCAGTTTGCCGCGCCAAACGGTTGCAGTCCAGGCAAATTCTTTGATGCCCGTAAACACGGCGATCAGCATCGAAGAAGCCATAAACAGCATCCGCATCCAGCCCGGTGTGCCGCTGGCAAAGAGGTGATGCACCCAGACAAAAATGCTGATGACGGCAATGCCGATCGATGCCAATGCTACGGTGCGATAGCCGAATAAAGGGTTGCGACTAAAGGCAGGCAGAATTTCGGAGAAGATGCCAAAGGCGGGCAATGCCATGACATAGACTGCTGGATGCGAGTAGAACCAGAATAAGTGCTGATAGAGCAGCGGACTGCCGGATTGAAAGGAGTCTTGTGCTGGCTCAAAAAAGGTGGTTCCCAAGGTGAGATCGAACAGCAGCAAAATTAAGCCGCCCGTGAGCGAGGGCAAGCAAAAGAGCTGCAAAAGCTGGGCGCTCAGCACTGTCCAAACAAAGATCGGCATTCGGAAAAAGGTCATTCCGGGCGATCGCATCCAAACGATCGTAGTGACAAAGTTGACCCCACCCATGATCGAAGAAATCCCCAGCAGAATCAAGCTGACAATCCAAAACAGTTCGCCGTTGAACAGCGCTCCAGAGGGGTTTTGGATGCTGACGGGTGGATATGACCACCAGCCTGCCTGCGCCGTGCCGCTGGGTAAGAAAAAGCTAGACAGCAGCAGCAATCCCGCAGGCGGAATGATCCAGAAGGCGATCGCGTTCAATGCCGGAAATGCCATGTCCCGCGCCCCAATCATCAGCGGCACTAAGTAGTTGGCGAAGCCCGCCATGCAGGGAATAATCCACAGGAAGATCATCATCGTCCCGTGCAGGGTGAAGATGCCGTTGTAAAGCTGACGGCTGACCAGATTGAGCTGCGGTGTAATTAGCTCGGCGCGAATCAGCATCGCCAGCAGTCCGCCAATCAGGAAGAAGAAGAAAGTGGTAACTAAGTATTGAATTCCAATGACTTTGTGATCGGTGCTGAAGCTGAAATAGTCTTGCCAGCGAAGCCGTGCGGGGCGATCGCTTGGGGTCGGCTCAGTCTGGCTAGGTTCAGTCGGAAGTGCATCGGAATTCGTCATGGGGTCAGGCTTTTAGCTGGACTGGAATAATTTAGGTGGTTTCCCAGAAAAAATAAATATACCGTTAGGAGAATAGACAGGTTTAATCTTAGTATTACAGCTTTGCGATCGAGGAAAACAAGACCTGTTCTTCCCGATCGCGGATTGGGGCTAGACCATAATTTAGCCAACAATAGGCAGATCGGCGCATTGGGACAGGCTATAGTTTTGACTAATCGATCGCAGTTTCTCCAGTCCCCTGACGAATGAAGAAAATCCTGATTTTAGCGGCTAATCCTAGGGGCGATCTGAAGCTCGATCGCGAAGTGCGCGACTTGAAGAAAGCGATCGATCGCGCCATTCAGCCAGATCAGGAGTTTGGCATAGAAATAGAGCTAGCGGTACGCCCGGAAGATTTGCAGGAGCTGTTCCTGAAGCACAAGCCGCGCATCGTGCATTTTTGTGGGCATGGAGCCGGAGCGCAAGGACTGGTGTTTGTCGATGATGATGCTAGAGAGCGATCGGTTAGCACAGCGGCGATCGCGGATCTGTTTCGGATATTTGCTGAGCATGTGAACTGTGCGGTGTTTAATGCCTGCAATAGCGATGTGCAGGCAGAAGCGATCGCGGAGCATATCGAGTATGCGATCGGCATGAGGCAAGCCATTCTCGATCAGGCGGCGTACTGGTTTTCGATCGGGTTTTGTCGCGGCTTGGGCTATGGCGAATCGATCGATCTGGCGTATGAGCTAGGCTGCAATGCGATCGCGATGGAGTTACTGAAGTCTGAGGACTATCGCAAGTTTGAACCGCTTGATCCGATCGCGCCTGCCTTGCCAGAACACCTGAAGCCCATCTTGCGAAAACGGGTGGCGGCTAGCGATCGTCCGATTGCCTCTTTGCCTCCTGAGTTTGTAGAGACGATCGCTCAAGAAGGCAAGCTGAAGCGCTATCAAGATCAGGCGAGAGAAACCTGGGATGGCATCGGGCGATCGCCAGCTCCTGCTCAGCAGCTCACCCAGCACGAATATAGGCAGCGGCGGGTGTTTGTGGGAAAGGTCAAAGAGTTTTGGATTGAAGGCTTTTTGAAGCGATCGCTAACGGGTGAGGCGATCGAGTTGGGGCTGCAACCTCGCCCGGATGCAGTCCAGCGAGCGTTTGCAGAAATTCCGGCAGAGCTAGATCAATCGTTTGAGCAACTTCGAGAAACAAATCTGTTTGAGCAGATCGGGCAGGGAAAAACGCTGCTGATTTTGGGCGAACCGGGTGCAGGCAAAACGATCGCCCTCCTGAAACTAGCAGAACGTCTCGTGGAACAACCCGACCTAAGCCAGCCGATGCCTGTGGTGCTGAACTTGGCGAGTTGGGCAAGTAAAAGACAGCCGATCGCGGATTGGTTAGTGGAAGAACTGCGGGAGAAATATCAGGTTCCCAAAAAGCTGAGCCAGCCTTGGATTGAGCAGGAGCAACTCATCTTGCTGCTGGATGGTTTGGATGAAGTGAAAGCAGAATATCGAAATGACTGTGTGCGATCGCTCAACCAGTTTATCGAGACGCATAGCGTTACCGATCTGGTGGTCTGTAGCCGTGTCCGAGATTACGAAGCTTTGTCGGAACGACTGAAGTTGAGTAGCGCGATTTGCCTGCAACCGCTGACGGCTGAACAGGTCGATTGCTTTTTGGCAACGAGCGATTCTTTCATAGGGTTGAGAACGTTACTTCAGCAGGACGCAGAGCTAGAAGAATTCGCTCAAACGCCGCTGATTCTCAATATTATGAGTTTGGCTTATGCAGACTGGGCGATCGAGGCTTTGATGCAGGAATTTGATTCTGCTGAGAACCGGTATGAGTATTTGTTTGATACCTATATCGATCGAATATTGGAGAGACGAGATGAAGTATTGTCCTATTCCAAGGAGAAAACTATCTACTGGCTTAGATGGATGGCGTGGCAGATAGTAAAAAATAGACAAACCGTATTTTTGATCGAGAAAATGCAGCTAACTTGGCTAACAACTCAGACTGAGAGAGTGACTTATCAAATTATAGATCTTTTGATTTTTGGGCTAATTTTTGGGCTAATTGGTTGGCTAATTTTTGGGTGGATTGGTTGGCTGAGTGGTAATTTTTTGATTGTTGGGCTGGGTGTTTGGCTGATTTTTGGGCTGAGTGGTAGACAACAGATTAACTTAATTGAACAATTAAGCTGGTCATGGAAGAAGGCTAAAAAGATGATAATTTTTGGGCTAGTTTATGCGCTGATTGGTTGGCTGACTGGTTGGCTGATTGCTGCACTATTTGGCGGGCTATTTGGTGTGCTGCTTGATGGACTGGGTCATACTGATTTGAAACACAAAACAGTTCCAAATCAAGGAATTTGGAATTCAGCCAAACATTTTTTGATTGTTGGACTGAGTACAGGGTTAATTGTTGAGCTGGGTGCTGGGCTGAGTGCGGCGGATTTGATCTTTAGGCTGAGTCTTGGGTTGAGTGTGGGGCTGATTTTTGGACTAAACTATGGGGGAATAGCCTGCATCCAACACTTCAACCTCCGCCTCATCCTCTACCACGCCAATCGCATTCCCTGGAACTACGCTCGATTTCTAGACTTTGCCAGCGATCGCCTTCTCCTGAAAAAAGTCGGCGGCGGCTATCTCTTCTATCACCGGATGCTGATGGAACACATGGCGCGAGCGGATGCTGAAGGATAGGCTAAAATTCAGATACCCACAGGCTGAAGCAAAACCGCCATGAGTGATAAAGAAGCTGTGATTGAGCTGATGAAGCGCCTGCCATCTGATGTATCGCTTCGTGAAATTATTCAGGAGATCGAGTTTATTGCAGCCGTTAGAGAGGGCTTCAGTGAGATTGATCAAGGGAAAGGAATCCCCATTGAAGAAGTTGAAAAAATGA
>JBBSFA010000227.1:0-5865 GCA_038239185.1 Elainellales cyanobacterium
ATCCTTTGCAGGCTGAGCCACTGACGGTGGTTTATCAGGATGCCTGTCATCTACTGCATGGACAACAGATTAGCCTCCAGCCTCGTCAGTTGCTGCGACAAATTCCGGGTGTTAATCTGCGGGAGCCGATCGATGCGGCGCTTTGCTGCGGCAGTGCAGGCGTTTACAATATGCTGCAACCGGAAATTGCGGAGGAGTTGGGGCAACAGAAGGTTGAGAATCTGCTGAATACGGGCGCGACTTTGATTGCTTCTTCTAATCCTGGTTGCTCTTTGCAACTGCTGAAGCATTTGGAGAAACAGGGGCGATCGATCGGGGTGATGCACCCGATTCGGTTGTTGGATTATTCGATTCGGGGGATTCAGCTATAGCGGGTTATTGGTGTGCCTTGAGGTTGAGGGCTTAGCATTCGGGCGATCGGTTGTCGGTTTGGGCGAGGGCTTTCTTGCCGGCTTCTTAGCTCAATGTCAAGCCCCTACGGTGCTTCTGGGGACGGTTGCGATATGCTGATAGCTAGCTGTGGGTTTTAGCGATATGGTTGTTAATTCTCGAATCAGTGAATCGTCGTTGACTGTGGGCATGTTGCGGGAGGTGCATCATGTTGCGCTGCATGTGCGCGATCTGGATGCCTCGCGGCAGTTTTATGGGGGCTTGCTGGGATTGCGGGAGCTGCAAGGCGATGAAGTGCCGGAAACTTTGCGGCAGGCTTTTGAGGCGGGAGAAGCGGCTAATTTTGTCACTCCTGATGGGACGGTGATCGATCTGTTTTGGAAGCCTGACTTGCCGCCTGCTGATCCAGATCCGCGCAAGGAGTTTACGCGGGCAGGGCATTTGGCTTTTGATATTGATCCGGGTCAGTTCGATCGCGCCGTAGCAGTTTTGCAAGACAATCGAGTGGCGATCGATCATGGACCGGTAACTCGTCCAACGGGGCGTGGCATTTACTTTTATGACCCAGATGGCTTTTTGGTAGAAATTCGCTGCGATCCCGATCGCGTTTAAGTTCCTTTGACACTTTTCCTATGTCCGACTCTCTTAAAGAATTCAGAATTGGCGATCGCGTTCGTATTGTCGTGATGCCACCCTATGTCAAAACGGCTGAGCCGATGCCCATGCTGCGTCCGCCGAATGTGGTGCAGTTGGGCGAGGAGGGCGTGGTGCTCGATCGACGACCCGGTAATTTTTGGGGCGTGCGATTTGCTAGAGGCGCTTTTCTGATGGACAGCCAATATATTGATGTAGTGTAGGCAACACTTTCTATCTGTACTCATTCTCAAACTCAGATGCCACAATAAGGGTTAGAGGCAACATCCCCAATGCGCCCAGGCATGGTTTTGTCGAGGGAATGCGTTAATATGAATAAATATTAAGAAAATGAATGCCTGCGTCAAAATTCAGGAGGAATAGCCCCGGTGAATAATAAGCGGTGGAGAAATGCAGGGTTGTACGCGCTTCTCGTGGTCGTTGTCATCTTTTTGGCGACTGCCTTGTTGGACAGACAGCCTACAAATAGAACAGCTTGGCGCTATAGCCAATTTATTACCCAAGTTCAAGATGGGCAGGTTGAGAAGGTTTTTATTACAGCCGATCGCACCCAGGCTTCTGCTAAAACTAGCGATGGTCAAACGGTAAGTGTGAACTTGCCGAACGATCCAGAAATGCTGAATATCTTGCAGAAGAACGGCGTTGATATTTCGGTTTCGCCGCAGACTGAAGACAATATTTGGGCAAGAGTGCTGAGCACGCTGCTGATTCCGTTCTTGCTGCTGGTAGTACTGTTCTTTGTGCTGCGTCGCGCTCAAGGCGGTCCAGGTAGCCAAGCGATGAACTTTGGCAAGTCCAAAGCCAGAGTCCAAATGGAGCCGCAGACTCAAGTTACATTTGGCGATGTGGCTGGGATTGAGCAGGCAAAGCTGGAGCTGGCAGAAGTCGTAGATTTCCTCAAGAATGCCGATCGCTTCACCGCACTTGGGGCAAAGATTCCCAAAGGCGTGCTGTTAGTTGGACCTCCGGGTACTGGCAAAACGCTTTTGGCAAAGGCAGTGGCGGGCGAGGCGGGAGTACCATTCTTCTCGATCTCTGGCTCTGAGTTTGTAGAAATGTTTGTCGGGGTCGGTGCGTCTCGCGTGCGCGACCTGTTTGAGCAAGCGAAAGCCAACGCGCCTTGCATCGTGTTTATCGATGAGATTGATGCAGTCGGTCGGCAACGGGGCGCTGGTTTAGGCGGCGGCAACGATGAGCGGGAGCAAACGCTGAACCAACTCTTGACTGAGATGGACGGCTTTGAAGGCAACACAGGCGTTATCATCATTGCGGCAACGAACCGTCCTGATGTGCTGGATGCGGCTCTACTGCGTCCAGGTCGTTTCGATCGCCAAGTGGTAGTCGATCGCCCTGACTATGCGGGACGCTTAGAAATCCTCAACGTCCATGCGCGCGGCAAAACGCTGTCCAAAGATGTAGATTTGGAAAAAATTGCGCGTCGGACTCCTGGATTCACAGGCGCAGATTTGGCAAACTTGCTGAACGAAGCGGCAATTTTGGCGGCTCGTCGGAACCTGACTGAGATCTCGATGGACGAAGTGAATGATGCGATCGATCGTGTCCTAGCAGGACCTGAGAAGAAAGATCGCGTCATGAGCGAGAAGCGCAAAACTTTAGTGGCATACCATGAGGCAGGTCACGCGCTGGTGGGCGCACTGATGCCAGACTATGATCCAGTCCAGAAAATCAGCATTATTCCTCGCGGTCGCGCAGGCGGCTTGACTTGGTTCACGCCAAGCGAAGACCGGATGGATTCTGGGCTGTATTCTCGCTCCTATCTGCAAAACCAAATGGCGGTTGCTCTGGGTGGTCGCTTAGCCGAAGAGATCATCTTTGGCGATGAAGAAGTGACGACAGGCGCTTCTAATGATTTGCAGCAGGTGGCGCGAGTAGCACGTCAGATGGTAACTCGCTTCGGCATGAGCGATCGCTTAGGTCCTGTTGCCTTGGGTCGGGCGCAGGGCGGCATGTTCCTAGGACGAGACATCATGGCAGAACGCGATTTTTCGGAAGAAACCGCAGCGGCGATCGATGATGAAGTTCGCAATCTGGTGGATCAAGCGTATCGTCGGGCGAAGGCGGTTTTGATTGAAAACCGATTGATTTTGGACAAGCTGGCTGCCATGCTGATCGAACGGGAAACGGTAGATGCCGAAGAACTACAAGATCTGCTGGCGACGAATGATGTGAAGATGGCGACGATCGCTTAATCAGATAGGTGAACGTAAAAACCTAACTATCCCAGATCCCTGGATTCTCCAAGAATCCGGGGATCTTTGTTTACAGCAGCAAAGCGATCGGTCATGAACTCTACAATAAAGAATCATGCAGAAAATTATGGTAGCCAATACACTCGACACCCTTCCAACCTATTTTGTATCTCACGGCGGCGGACCCTGGAACTACATGAAGGATCAGTTGGGTCAGATGTATGACCAGCTTGAGGCTTCGTTGCAGGATATACCGCGCCAGATCGGGGAAACGCCCAAAGCTGTACTGGTGATTTCGGGGCATTGGGAAGAAGCAGAGTTCGCGGTTTCGGCAAGTCCTCATCCGCCGATGATTTACGACTATTCGGGATTTCCTGCCCATACGTACCAAGTTAAATACGAGGCTCCCGGTTCGCCTGAGTTGGCAGCGCGGGTGCGATCGCTGCTGCAAGATGCGGGTCATCCCGTGCGGCTTGATGCCGATCGCGGCTTTGATCACGGCACGTTTACGGTGCTGTACGCGCTGTATCCCGATGCCCAGGTTCCGGTGGTGCAGTTGTCGCTGAAGCGGGGATATGACCCGAAGCTGCATTTGGAGGTGGGAAGGGCTTTGGCTCCGCTGCGCCAAGAAGGGGTGCTGATCATTGGCAGCGGCTTGAGCTATCACAACCTGAGAAATTTTGGAGTGAGAGGGGCGGAGGCATCGCAGCAGTTTGATGCTTGGCTACAGCAAACATTGGTGCAGTCTAACCCGACTGAGCGGGAGGATCACTTGATCCATTGGGCTGCGGCTCCTGCGGCTCGGTTGGCGCATCCGCGAGAAGATCATTTGCTGCCGCTGATGGTTGCGATGGGTGCGGCTGAGGATGAAGCGGCGACCTGTGTGTATCACGAAGAAAAATTTGGGGGCGGGATTACGGTTTCCAGTTTTCGCTTTGGTGCTGCGGCGGCATAAGGCGCGATCGCCCTAGGCGCATCACAGCGATCGGTTGGGTTGGCTCACATCTGCAAGTTTGGGGTTGCGATAAGGTACAGCTAGCATCGGATCGGGCACTCTGGAATCGAGAGCTTTGGGTTGTCTATATATTCTCAACCTTCAAGGCGCTCAAAATTGCCAACTCTAATTTGGCAAGGTACTACGATAAAAGGCAGGAGCAGGCAAATTTAGACTGGGTCGATCGGGACATTTGAGAGTCGATCGAGCTACAGTTTTAGAAATTTGAGTCTGCGGTCTTGAATCTGGTGCATATGGGTTAGTGTCAGTCTCCGGTTGATTTTCACTCTGTTGATTTTCACTCCCCTAACTCAAAGAGGGATATAGCTAGCAATGTACAATGCCACCGAACTTTTAATTGACAACTTTGTCTGTCAGCTCAAAGACGGCTACCGCCGCACCTATGGCGGCTGGAAGCACGATTACGAAGACATCCTCGGCTGGGTTGGATCAATGGCGCTCGAAAATATCGCCAATAGCGATGCGCTATACCACAATGTCGAGCATACAATCTTGGTGACTTTGGTTGGGCAGGAGATTTTGCGGGGTCGGCATATCCGGGAGGGGGGAGTTTCCTGCGAGGACTGGCTGCATTTTGTGATTGCGTTGGTGTGTCATGACATTGGCTACGTCAAGGGCGTTTGTCGGCACGATCGCGAGGGCTGGTATGACACGGGCGGCGGTGAGCTGATTCATCTGAATTTTGGGTCTTCAGATGCCAGTTTGACGCCTTACCATGTCGATCGCGCCAAGCTGTTTGTCCAGGAGCGGTTTGGGGGGCATAGTTTGATTGATGCCGATCGCGTGATGCGAAATATCGAGCTGACTCGGTTCCCAGTGCCTAATGCGGAAGATCATCAGGACACGCTCAACTATCCGGGGCTGATTCGCGCTTCTGATTTGATTGGTCAGTTGAGCGATCCGCGCTACCTGAAAAAGATTGGGGCTTTGTATTACGAGTTTGAGGAGACGGGGGTCAATAAAGCGCTGGGCTATCGCAATCCAGGAGATCTGCGGAAGAACTATCCCAAGTTTTATTGGAATGGCGTGTTTCCTTATGTCAAAGATGGGCTGCGCTATCTGGAGCTAACTCAGCAGGGTAAGCAGGTTGTGGCGAACCTTTACTCCAATGTGTTTGTGGTGGAACATGAACCTTTAACAGATCATGAGCCTCCGAAGAATTTCTCAACCGTAGACTCAATGGTAGAAAATGTCCACTAAGACTTAATCGTCTGGGCGATCGCCTGTTCCAGGTCGGCTTGACTGAAACTCGTCAAGACAAACACTTCCTGGAACGTTTTGCCTTTGCGGGCAATCAGCTTGAAGCCGCCCATAATTGGGACTGAAATTTTCAGCTTCAGGCAGGGTGAGTTGGACTTGGCGTGACCAATCACCGCAGGGGTGATGGTTTGAATTTCTTCTAGCCGGACCAGTCGCTCCAGAATGGGGATGAGTCCAGGCAGATGTGTCGAGTGATTCCAAACTATTCTGCCCATCACGAGTTCCTATAACAAACTGATTTAAGTGTATCCACAACTTTCCAGTCAAAAGTGCTCCGGTACGCTTGTGCAGTCGCAATTTTTATTTTATGCTTTGCAACACTGGTGTTTTTACTGA
>JBBSFA010000228.1:0-5856 GCA_038239185.1 Elainellales cyanobacterium
AGGGCGCAGATCTAGAGCAAATGACCGAAGCCCTGCATGTCGCTACTGCGATTCGGGGCGGGGCATCCTTGGTTCACGGGATGCAGATGCTAGATCACGTTAAGCAGCTCACAATGTGAAAATGTGATGTGAAAATGTGTAGGTGAAGATAATAAAATCGATCGCAATTTCTAACCCCTGATTCAGGTCACGATCGCAGTTTAAATACTAGGTTTAAAACAAGAGTAAAGTATCGCGATCGCCACTCAGGAGAACAGCTCAATGACAACCTCAAAGCCCGAAAACTTTGAAGTCACCAAAACCGAAACAGACTGGCAAACCAGCCTCACCCCAGAGCAGTTCCGCGTCCTGCGGAAACATGGCACTGAAAGAGCTGGCACCAGCCCGCTCGACAAAAACTATGCCGCAGGTCGCTATACCTGCGCTGGCTGCGGTGAGCCGCTGTTTACCTCAGAAACCAAGTTCGATAGCGGCACGGGCTGGCCCAGCTTTAACGCCCCGATCGAAGGCGCGACCGAAGTCTCAGTCGATCGCACCCTATTCATGACCCGCACCGAAGTCCATTGCCATCGCTGTGGCGGACATCTGGGTCATGTATTCAACGATGGACCCAGACCGACCGGAAAACGCTATTGCATGAATGGCGTTGCCTTGGAGTTTGCCCCTGACCAACCGACAGAGGACAAAACGATCTAACTATTCTGCTTCTGCCGAATTTTCGCAAAAGTTGCATATTTTTCGGATCTTCCTCCGATAACTGAATCAAGCCCCCATGCCTCAGCTCACCAGCGAACGTCACCCAATTTAGCTGAGGCGGTAAGCCCCCTTTCCGGGGCTTACCCCGCTCAACAGCGGGGCTTACACCAGCCAAAACCGAGGAAGACCTGATGACCTATACCCTTGTCCCTCCAAAGTCCCTACGTAACACCCGGCTTGAATCTAAGCTGGCTCCTAAATTTACCGCTCAGCTTACCACTCAGCCTATCTCCCCGCCCAAAGCGAAGCTAGAGCAAAAAATTGAGCCGATCGCCTACCCCAGTTCCAGCCTGTTCCGCGCTGTGGTTGAAACCTGGATCGACGGCATTCTGATTCTGACAGATCAAGGTCAGTGGGTTGAGGCAAACGAAGCCGCCCGCGACATTTGTGAACAGCTCAGCCAGCAACAAGACCAGCCCAGCCTAGTCCCTCATGCGGTCTGGAAGACTTGCCAAGAGCTAATTCAGAGCCGCCAAACCTTTCCGCAGCATCCGATCGTACTCGAAGCTGAGATTTCCGTAGAAGGCACAGCGCTGCGGATGCGCGTCCAATGGTTCAGCCTGGAAGAAACCGATCGCCCCTATCTCATGGTGATTTTAGAAGATCGGTATCAGTCCAACCTGAATCGGGCGATCGCAGAAGTAGATCAATACCATTTGTCCCCTCGCGAAGCCGAAGTGTGGCTCTTGTATCGAACTGGGCATACTTATAAGGCAATTGCCCAGCAGCTCTTTATTAGTCTAGACACTGTGAAAAAGCATCTGAAAAGCATTCGGGTGAAGCAACAGGATTAGGCAATGGGGGGAAGCGGCAAGACAGCCTTGATTCACTCAACCTTAGAGTTTAAGAAATTGGGCTTTTTCGCAAAAATTGCTCAATTGCAAATACTCTTAAGCACAGGTTGAATCAGAAGAATAATTGCAATGCCCCTAATTCGCCCTTCGATCGCATTCTCACCGCTGCTGCTTAGCCTAATCGTCGCGACAGCCGCCCAGGCGGCTCCTCTCTCCGAAACAGCTTCAAATCCTAAACCAGCTATACAAGGCACAGTTGATCAGCCGAATCTACCCTTGACGGCGATCGAAGTAGCCTTAACAGAGACATCACCTCCAGCAGCATCACCAGCAGCGACTGAAACGCCTGCCTCGATCGCGCCTGTGCCCCCCGTTTCCACCGCGCTGCAAATTGCTCAAGTCGCCCAATCGGCTCCCGCTACGGTCACTCCTAACGCGCCGCCCCGCACTTTGAGGCAGTTCACCGATCCTCTGCCACAAGAATCTATTCCCACGCCACCACTACCGACTCAACCCCTACCGCCGCTGCCTTCACCTGACGAGCTTTTGCCCGCGCCTCAGAACCCAACTTCTCCTTCAGAATCACCCGAAATCCCGCAGCGAGTTCACGTAGAGCGGATTGTGGTAGAAGGCAGCACTGTCTTTTCGCCCGAAGAGCTAGCAGAAGCCACGAAAGAGTATGTGAACCGGGATCTGTCGTTCGCGGAACTGCTGCAAGCGCGATCGGCAATTACAAAGCTTTATGTCGATCGCGGCTACGTGACATCGGGTGCATATATCCCACCCCAAACGCTAGAGGGAGGCGTGGTCACGATTCGCGTAGTGGAAGGCACGGTTGAAGACATTAACGTCACAGGCTTGCATCATCTGCATCGGGGCTATGTTCGCAGTCGCTTGGCGATCGCGGCTCATCCACCGCTCAACACCAATCGGCTTCTAGAAGGCTTGCAGCTACTCCAGCTTAATCCCCTCATCCGCAGCATTTCTGCCGATTTGCAGGCAGGGACTCGACCCGGAACTAGCGTTCTGCAAGTCACCGTCAAAGAGGCGGATTCATTCGATGCTCAAATCACCCTAGATAACGGGCGATCGCCTAGCGTAGGCACCTTCCGCCGAGGAGTCCAGCTTACTGAAGCCGACCTCTTGGGCTTAGGCGATGGTCTATCCGTAGGCTACATTAATACTGACGGCAGCAACCAGGTGAACGGTAGCTACACGCTGCCGCTCAACCCGCGCAACGGCACACTCCAGTTCTCGTTTGGCACCACCAGCAGCAATGTGATTGAGCCGCCGTTTGATGTACTGGATATTACCGCGAACTCTCACTATTACGAACTCACGCTGCGACAGCCGCTTGCCCAATCGCCAACGGAAGAATTTGCCGTGGGGGTCACTGCCTCCCAACAGGTCAGCCGAGCCACCTTTTCGCCCTTCAATACGCCAGAGCAGCCTTTTCCTTCGCTGGGAGCTGACTCCAATGGACGGACTCACATCACCGCCGTTCGCTTCTTTCAGGATTGGACAAAACGCAGCAGTCAGTATGTGTTGGCAGCGCGATCGCAGTTTACCGTGGGGCTAGACCTGCTCGACTCTACAATCAGCAGTGACGCGCCCGACAGCCGCTTTGTTTCTTGGCGCGGTCAGGGTCAATGGGTGCGGCTTTTGGCTCCCGATACGCTGCTGCTGGTGCGCGGCGATTTGCAGTTTAGCGACAGCGCCTTAGTGCCGCTGGAGCAGTTTAGCCTGGGTGGACAAGATACAGTGCGAGGGTATCGCCAAGATTTGCTCTTGTCTGATAATGGGGCTTTGTTCTCAACTGAAGTCCGGGTTCCCATCTTGCGCGTCCCGCAAGTCAAAGGAATTCTTCAGGTTGTGCCCTTTCTCGATGTGGGGACAGGCTGGAATAATGGGTCTACTGACCCCAATCCCAGTACGCTAGTGGGAGTCGGACTCGGACTGCTCTGGCGGCAAAGCGACTACCTGACGGCTCGGCTTGACTGGGGGTTTCCGCTCGTCTCGGTCGATAGTCGCAATCGCACCTGGCAGGAAAGCGGCGTTTACTTTTCAATTGTGATCACACCGTTTTGAGGTATCGGGCTGACACAGCGCAAGCCTCAAACGAACCCTTTCGTGAGGCAGAAAGATGACGATACAGAAGCAAAGTCGGGCGTGGCGATTTTCAATTTTGTTCACGATCGCCCTAGTTGCCTGTCTTCTGCTGGCTGCAAACCTTGTCGCGCCTGCTGCCGCGCCTGCAACCTCGCTTGCTCCCCTCTCCGCTTCTAGTCAAACCGAAAGCGAACCCGGTCGATCGCTCTACGAATCCGGACGATATCAAGAGGCGATTCCAGTCCTTCAACAGGCAGTTCAGACCTATGCTGCCCAAGGCGACAAACTGAGGCAGGCGTTGACTTTGAGCAATCTATCGCTGACCTATCAGCAGCTTGGGGCATGGGCAGAGGCAAATCAGGCGATCGCAGCCAGCCTATCTCTCGTGCAGGCGCAAGCGCGATCGGACGATCAGCTCCAGGTTTTGGCGCAGGCTTTAACCATTCAGGGACAGTTGCAGCTCGCGCAAGGACAGTCAGAGCTAGCCTTAACCAGTTGGCAACAGGCGACCGCCACCTATGAGCAGCTAAGGGATGCCGCGAACGTTGTTCAAAGTCAGATCAATCAGGCGCAAGCGTTGCAGGCATTGGGACTGTATCGACGAGCTATCTCGACATTGGCTGAAGTGAATCGAACCTTGCAGGCACAGCCCAATTCGCTGACAAAAGCGATCGCGCTACGGACTCTGGGCGATTCACTCTTGGTATCTGGCAGTCTCAAAGCTGCCCATGCAGCCATCCAGACCAGCTTAGATCTCGCCTTAAATCTTGCTATCCAGTTGCCACACGAAGCCGCCTCGCGCACCGAAGCGATCGCCGCCGCTCAGCTCAGTCTAGGCAATCTGACGCGCACTGAAGCCATCAGCAACCTGACGGTAAATAATCTGACCATGACAGAAGCCTTGGCGCTGCTGAATGCTCCGCCTCAAGTCCCCATCAACGCCGCTGCCATTCTGACTCAACAGCGCAAAACCACTGCGGCTCAGGCTTTTTTTCAGAACACCGAACAGGCGATCGCCTTCTATCAGCAGGCGGCTAGCTTGGCAGCTCCTAAAACTCGGCTGCAAGCTCAGCTTTATCAACTTGGCTTACTGGTTGAAACCCAGCGCTGGAAAGCAGCACAGGCACTTTATCCGCAAATTCAGGCTTTGCTGGACATCTTGCCCGCCGATCGCGCCAGGATTTACGACCGGATTGGGCTAGCGCAAAGTCTAGTTAAACTTGATCCGCCCGCCTTGCAACCTGCCGCGCAACTCCTAGCCGTTGCCAATCAACAAGCCCAAGACTTGGAAGACCCTCGCGCTCAATCCTTTGCGTTGGGCACTTTGGGCGGACTGTATGAAAAAACCCAGCAGTGGGAGCAAGCGCGATCGCTGACTCAGCAGGCTTTGATGCTGTCGCAGTCTAATCAAGCCACAGATATTTCCTATCGCTGGCAGTGGCAGCTAGGGCGACTCTTGAAAGCGCAGGGCGATCGCGAGGAGGCAATTTTCGCCTATGACGAAGCGGTCATCACGCTCAAAGCGCTGCGAAAAGATCTGGTCGCGGTCAATCGCGATGTGCAGTTCTCGTTCCGGGAAAGCGTGGAACCTGTTTATCGGGAGTTTGTTGACTTGCTGCTTCAGCCAGGTTCAGCGCCGCCGGATGCCAAGAAACTGGCGAAAGCCCAGGATGTGATTGAAGGCTTGCAAATTGCAGAACTCGATAATTTCTTTCGGGAAGCCTGTTTAGACACCACGTTTGGACTGAGCCAAGTGATCGATCGCGCCAAGCTAACGGCGGCAGTGTTTTACACGATCGTCTTACCCGATCGGCTGGAAGTCATCCTGAAGCTACCGCAGCAGCCGCCTTACTACCACAGCATTGCGGTTTCGCAGCAGCAAGTCGAAGCCACGGTGGATGCGTTGCTGACAGAACTCAAAAAACCCTTTATCTCGCAGCCGCTCCAGTCTGGCGCTCAGCAGATTTATGACTGGCTGATTCGTCCGCAAGCGGCTGCGCTGAGTAACTTCAACATCGACGGGCAAAAGCTGGAAACGCTGGTCTTCGTATTAGACGGCGCGTTGCGGAATATTCCAATGGCAGCCCTGTATGACGGGCAGCATTACTTGATTGAAAACTATGGGGTGGCGATCGCCCCTGGTTTACAGCTACCTGATCCTAAACCGCTAGAGCAACGGCAAGTTAAAGCCCTAGTC
>JBBSFA010000229.1:0-5840 GCA_038239185.1 Elainellales cyanobacterium
TAGGCAGATTGGCATCATAAGGCTGCACCAGCAGCGTTAGCCCAAATCGACCCACCACCAATACAAGTTCGCCAGGGGTGAGGTGACGCAAATAAGGCTGACCGTCCATAACTTGAACATTTGGCTGGCTGGCTACTTGATGAAGCTGTGCTGGCCAAAACGAGCCATGAAACTTAATTCTGCCGTGACCTTCAGCGAAGGCTTGGTAGACTTCGCCTAGTCCAGCGATCGCAAACAGCTTGATAGTTTTCGGGGCTGTGGATGTATGCATCGCTTTACTCCAAATAGATGGATTTGGCTATAGTTGAGTATAAATGAACTTGATATCAACATCAGCCTCAATATTATATCATGACATCATATACTAAAATCAAGGTATCAAAATTTGATATCACTATCTGACAAAGCCTGCTTAATCTACCTTTTGACGCAGTTAGAGACATAGACCAGCCTCACCCTCATCAAGAGGCTGAATCTAGATCAACCTCCTGGCAAGTTAGGCGATTCGATCGACATGATTCAGACATGATTTAGACATTGACCTCTGATATCTAAAGTGATATCTTAATTAAGTTAGGGAATAAAATGTAGATACAACTTTAGAGCTAATTTAGAGCTAAAGGCAGGCTGCTAACTTGGGGCGAAACTGCTGGGAAGCCTGAATCTAGTGAGAAGTCCAACCGTGTGTTCTGTCCGGCGATCGTGTGTTCCTGTTCCAAAAGCGTTTCAGTTTTCTAAGAGACTAATCTCTCAGAGATTAGTCTCTTAGAGATTGGTTTCAGATCCCCTATGATGTCCTGCACTTCAGCAGGCGGGAAATCCAGCGCAGTTTATATCAAGTCATAGCCAAACGGTGAAAAGATTTGGAGTTGCAGTAAGAAGATTTGGAGTTGCGATCAGAAGTTGTGGGCAATCCTCCGAAGATTCAGGGTAGGATATGGAAAACTTTCCGTAGCCAATTGGCTTTTACGTTTCAATCCCTGAATGTGCATCTTCCATCAGTTAAGCGATGAGCATCAACAAACCATCAGAGAAATCTTTAATGCTTATTCTCACCAGGCTCTCCCTTGGATCGCAATTCTAGATCTGCTGAAAGCTGTCACCGTCATTGGCGATGGGCTACTGCTTGATCCAGAAAGCGATCGGATTTGCGTTGCGGTTAACTGCGGGCAGGAATGTCGAATCGGCATCTTTCCTCGCTGGGGCAATCGTCAATTTGCTGACTTACTGACGATTCGAGACATTCGCAACTTTTTGGAAACTATCGATGTCCAACCGGACAAGTAAGTTATGTTTACCTATAGAAACTACACGGCTAAAGTTGAAGTTGACACCGAAACCAAACGGTTGCGTGGTCGAGTCCTCAATATCAACGACGCGGTTCACTTTGAGGGCGAAACGGTTGAGAGCACAGAGCAAGATTTTCATCGTGCCATAGAAAACTACTTGCAGCTTTGTCAGAAAAGCGGTAAAGATCCAGAGAAACCATTTTCGGGCAAGTTGCCCTTCCGCACCACGCCTGACATCCACCGTGCCATTCACCAAGCTGCGGCTTTAGAAGATAAGAGCATCAATTCCTGGATGGAAGAAATGCTGGGCGAAGCTGCCAAAAGGTCTTTGAAGCGCCAAGCAGAGACCACGCCGCTGTCAGACTCTATGCAGCGCCTGCTAGACGATCGCGGCACGATCGCATCATTGGTAATGCGGGTTAGCCCCTATCTGGCAAACAAAGATCCCCGCGCGATGGCAAAAGTGTTGGACGCGCTAGAGAAGCTTTTGATCGGAATCAGCGAAATCAAACAGTTCTTGAAAGGTGAAGATGCTCAGGAGCTGATCTGTGTGATTCGAGCGATCGAAGTTCTAGCAAATTCAGCGATGCCAAGCCTTCCGAATGGGATCGCTCCATCTGGGTTTGCTGCAACTCAGGCGACTGGGGGAACTCTAAAGGAGAACTCCCTAGACCGCTCCCCTAACAAGGTTTTAGAGAGCGCGCCAGAAATTCCAAACGGCTCGATCGCCGGATCAATTTGCTAAAATCAGACTTTTTTAAGACGATTCAGGCTTTTGCGACCAAAAGTCATTGTATTCTCAAGGGAGACAGATATTCTCTAAGAGATCTTTAGATCAGATCCAACTGGAAACTGCTATTTCCTCATCGCCAATTTTTTTATGTGTCTCTACCCAATTTTGGATTAAGTCATTCTGTACCTTCCCTCGTCTTCGATACTCTTGTGTCAGTTTTAGTTGGAGGGATTTGAGGGTAGATTGGGTCGGGTCTCGTATTCCCATTCACTATCAGATCTTTCCACAGCCTCTACTTGACGGATTAGTACGAGCGATCGACCAATCGGTGTCACGCCGGGTGCGGCAGCGTGGAGTAAGTTGTGGATGACTTAGCGGTTCTAATCACGCGGTATATTTTGTATAACCTGCGCCTTGAGTTGGGTGTGGGTAAAAATAATTCGCGTTTGAAAGCGGAATCTCATCAATTTTGGCAAGATATCGATCGCTATCCTCAAGTCAGTTGGGCAATTGCCAAGTTTACCTTAGAAGACTTTTTAGCAGCGCTGCAAGCCGAACAAGGGCACGCGGCTGTTCAGCAGTTTGAGCAAGAGATTGTCACAAAAGGCATCAGCGTTTTACAGGATGTCGTTCAAAGGGAAGAGGCGATCGCTGGGGCAGGACAAGTCGCCAAGCCAGATATAGAACTTGCTGAATGGCAACTGGCTTATGCCCGAGGATATGCGATTATTACAACCATTTATGCCCATCAGTTTCCCACAGGGGGTTCTGAGGCTCAGATCAACATCCCCCAATTTTTCCCGTCGGTGGATGAATTACAAGCGTTTCTAGAGGAAACATTTGCCCCGATGGGCGAACCGATTGCTTTGGCAGAAGGGGTGAGCCATCCGGAGCCGACCCCTGCGATCGAGGCGCTGAGGATATTCCCTGTCTGGTCAGCCGAACAGCTTCACAGCCTGCTGGCTCAGCCGCTTAAACCAATTGACGATCCGGTAAATCACGCTACGGCTGAAAATGGTGAGGCTGAAGGCGATCGCGAACCCGAACTCTCAGAAAACTCGACTGGACAGGATGTTCCTGAACAGACTCCGGCGCTTCGCCTCTCGCAATCGCCTGCCCTAGACAGTAGAGACTGGGTACTAATTCAAATTAGTACGCTGCTCAGCTATTTTCTGCTTAAGGCGATCGCCTCAACGAATTTGGGCAATTCCACCCTTCAGTCTGATGGGTCGGCTCAGCCAGTTGGCGATTCGGTTGCCCTTCCCACCGGGCAACCTGAGCGATCGACAGACAAGGCTGCTAATTTGTCACAGCCTCCTGTTCAAGGGCTGCCGCCCCATCCGCCTCATGGGCATTTCTCTGAATCTTCTGCGGGACATTTTCAGGAGGTTGTGCAGGCGAAGCCATCTCGCTACTCCATTGAGCAGCTTTTAAGTCAGACGACCAATCTGGCTAAACCACGCACCAGGTTGCTGCAATGGACAACAGGCAGTCAGGTAGCTGCACAGATTCCACCGGATTTGGTGGAACGATCGATCGCAACACCAGACAGATCTGTACCTATAAAGAAAGACCCTTCGCCTGTCTCCAAAGTTCCGTCCGGCAAACCGATCGCGGACAATCCGCCTTCAACCCCGAATTCACCGACTCAGCCCGGATCTCCCCATCCGCACAGCAACGGATCAGGTCATTCATCAGATCCGTTGCCCGTTGAACCTACAAATCCACCGATCGACTCTGCACCAACGGAAAAGCCTCCCACTCAAATCGTCGATCGCCCCCCCTCTGCACCATCAACCTATCCGCCGTCAAACGAGGTCGATCATTCCCCGCATGGTTCGCCTAGTGCTGTGCCAGATCAAGGATCGACACCTCCCGTCGTTGATCCAAGTTATCCTGCGGAACCCTTCACCTCAGCGATCGAGCCACCTGTTAGCCAGTTACCTGTTAGCCAGTCACCTGTTAATCAGTCACCCCAAGCTCCGCCGATCGCCAATCCACCTATAACTGAGCCGCCTTCTCTCGATGTCTCTGAGCCTCCCCCCACGCCAAGCTTGACGGGCAATCAGACGATTGTGCTGACTCCCCAGTCGGGACAGGTTTATCTCAGCAACTTTGGCGGCGTGGGAACGGGCATTACGCCCACCTCGGCGGTGCTGGCAGAAGTGGATACCCTGAAGTTTGAGGGAGCAGGTCTCACACCAGACAAGATGCAGTTGACCCAGGTTAGCAAGGATTTGCTGATCACTTTTGCAGGAGTGCCAACGCTTCAGGTCACGCTGCAAAACTTTGCGCTGGAAAATCTAGATAACTTGACGACTGAGACTTGGGCATCTGCGACCACTGGCAACATTTTGTTTGATGGGCAGAGCACGATCGCCGATAGCTTTGATGTGATCAACGCCGATCAAGATCTGGCAGTGGTGCTTCGACCCAATACGGTGACCTATCTCAACGATCGCGACAACGTGACACAAGGCTTCGAGCAATCAGACGACCAGATTCACGGTCAGGGCGGCAACGATACGCTGAGCGGCTTGAGCGGCAATGATACGCTGAGCGGCGGCGATGGAAATGACCTGCTGCTAGGCGGTATGGGCGATGACATTTTGGTGGGCAATGCGGGCAATGATACGCTTGTGGGCGGTGCGGGCAGCGATCGCTTTGTCCTCAAACCGAATACGGGCGTGGATGTGATTCAAGACTTCCAGGTGGGAGTCGATCGAATTCAGCTCACAGATGGATTGAACCCTGCGCATCTGGCGATCGTTCAGGATGGCAATAATACGCGAATTGAATTCAACCAACAGCCGTTAGCTATCTTAGTGGGGGTTCAGGCAGCTCGTTTAACTGCCACACCCTCAACTTGGTTTGTATAGGTGATAGCCCAGTCTCGGTTTAGCAAGGCTAAAAAGCGGTAAATTGCCTCAAATGTCTAGGGATCTAGATATTTGCCTGACTCCGGATCATCGGCATCCATAAATGGATTAAAATTTTGCCAATCTGATAGGTGAACTCATTAATTGGAAGGGAGTATTTTGTAGATTCAAGCACAATGATTAAACTACAGGAATAAGCTGAGTAGCTGCTTAAACCTTCAATTCAATATAGATAAAACTTAACAGGATTAGGTTAACGCTGAGCCTATTATCCGTAATGCGTGGCTGTATCAATATGATAAGTGGCTGCACTATCATTAAGTGCTACCAGATTTTAGATACACTCAATTCATGTGAAATGGATCAACGATTCAATCTATTAATGATTTATAAATAAATAGGTAATAATGCTGTTGCTTTATTTCACTGTTTTATTTCATTTTTGAACCAAAATTTACACTTTACTTTGATGCTCATGATTTAACCTATTTCGCTTTTATCACCCTAATTCCGAGTTCCCCATGATGGCTTACTACAAAGGTTACACCGCAGAAATCAAGCAAGATTTGCAACGGCATATTTTGCATGGTCGAGTGTTACATATTAAAGATGTGATTGCGTTTAAAGGCGAGACATTGGAGCAAGCTGAGCAGGAGTTTTATCAATCGATCGAAGATTACTTGACCTTCTGCAAAAAGCTCGATCGGCAACCAGAGAAACCCATCAGCCCTTAGAGGATGGTAAGGATTCAGGTGTTTTGGGGCGGGATAAGCGCAAATCTAGAGATCGATTGAGAAATGGATTGACGCAGAAATTCCACCGCAGAACGACCTTGAGCGCGACAAGTTTGGATGACCGTTAACAGGTTGGCGGTGTCGGCAAAGCCCTCCATCGAACGGGAACCGCCACAGACTTTACGCTTGGTCACCGCCAAGCGCA
>JBBSFA010000230.1:0-5837 GCA_038239185.1 Elainellales cyanobacterium
TTGGATATTTTTAAGCACTCCGTCTTTGTCGTCTTCAAAGACAGGCCAGCTCGCAAACGGATTGCCGTTGTAGGCACCAGGATTTACATAGCCTGTGTTCAAATCGCCCTTGCTATTGAATTCGGTCAAGGAATAACGGGTAATTCTGGCATTACTCGACCAGATGTTGTTTGTGTTTGCTTTGCTCAGTGAATAAACAATTAGCGCATAAGAGTTACCAGTCAGACAAGAGATGCCTGCTGGTGGTGCGTTGCCAAAGCATTGTCCTCTGGCGCTTGCTGCCGGAACGTTGCTGGGAAAGGGCTGCTGCTTCCAGAAGGCGAGGATCGGTACGCTGTTGGTGCTGACAGAGGGAGGCAGATAGGCGGTTAGAGGGCTACAGGCTGGCGCACCAGGTCCGGTTGGGCCAGCACAGCTTAGGTTGTCAGCGGTGTAGACAAATACGGCTTCTCGCAGTTCGGTGCTCATGTAGTCCAATGCCATCTGCATTTCTCGCTGGGTTTCGGAGCGAGAGGATTCGCGTTGGTCTGTGCTCATCAGTTCTACGACGATGTACATCAGTCCGGCGATGATGCCGCTGGAAATTGCCATCACGACCAGCAGTTCTAGCAGCGTGAATCCTTTGTTGTTGCTGCGGTGCGAGGGTTTAGTCCGGTGAGACAGGAGCGATCGCTTTAACCGATTTTTGAATTGAGTCAGAAGACGGGTCTTAGCCATAAAATTCAGCCCAGGAATGACGGGTGGGATCATGGACGGATGGGATCATTGACAAAGCGAATCATTGACAAAGCGAATTGTTGCCTTGCTGATAGGCGCAAAGCGCACCTTTTTGATCGCTCCAGGAGAAGGGAGTGTAAAGGACGGCTAAAGGGCGCGATCGCTGCCCCCCTTCGCCGTTAACTAATCCCAGCGAAGCGGGTTCAGGGGGATTTGCTAGACTGCCTACAGCGGATTTTGCCAGGATTGAATAGACACGAACGCCTAATTGAAAGTCAGTGGGTTTGGCGGTGCCAGGGCTAACGTTGTTAGCGGCGAGTTGCTCAGCCGAGGTCGTTCCAGCGCTGCGAAAAACCTGCATGAAAAAGTCCGGTTCACAGTCGCCATCTACGTCGATTTGCACGGCTTGATTCGCCAGGATCGGTAAATTGTCATAGCGAGGACTACAGTTCTGCGCCGATTTGATGGCTGCAAGGACAACAGTCGGAGGCGGAACCGATCGCGAATTTCCCGTCGCGATGCCTGGCAAGACCGTCACGGTATGTTGCGATCGCGCCACCATGACTCGGATGCGATCGACTTCGCCTTGGGCAATTTGCAGCGCTTGCTCGGCGCGGCGAGACTGGGCGCGTGATGCCACTGCGATAAAAATGGGCGGCGTGATCAGCGAAACCATTAGCCCCGTGACAAATACAGCAACCAGACATTCAATCAGCGTTAAGCCTTGCTCCGAGGTTGGCTCTGAGTTTGGTTTTGGCAGCACCGATCGCCTTTGTGATCGTTTTTGTGAAAGGGCGATCGCCTTGATCTGTCGCTGGAGTTGGGAGATGGCGGTAGGCAACATGACGAGATTCCTTACATTGCGTTAGATTTAGCAGTTTTTATTGGTCGCGCATAGCTGCAAGCGCTTGATGTAAGGGTCATCAGAAGCAGGTTCGCTGTAGAACTCGCTGCGGATTGACTCTGTGAATTTGAAGCGTTCGGCAACGGGTCCCGGTGGCGCATATTGCAGCCCCACATCGTAACCCCAGCGACGCAAGGGCGGACTGTAATAGGGAATCACTTCGTTTCCAAGACCATCTGGATTTGTGGACACTTCCCAAACGTCTTGATCGAAGGGGGCTGTGGCATAGGTGCTGAAGTTGAGCTGAAGAAACGCACCGGAAATATAGAGTGGAATATTGCCCCAGTTTTCCAGGAACCGTGGGAAGTTGTGTAAGCCGCCATAGGCTTGATTGGGGCGAGAAGCGACTAAGCCGCTCACCATAATCATGTTCATTTGCACACCCTGGTTGTCGGCGGTGATCAGCGGTTTGCCAGAGTTAAATTGGGCGTAAGCGCCATCGTAGGGGTTGCCGTCGGATTTGCGGGGGTTGCCAGCATACATTACGATCGGGGATTCTCCTTCGGCTACGTTAGGAGTTGCGAGCGAATCTGGCAAGACTTCGTACCAGCTATCTGCAATATTCGATCGCATCCATGCCACCCGTTTGTTTGCCTGCGCTCCGACTGGAGTGACTACGGTGCTGGGTCGGTTTTGGTTTAGGTAGGAGGTCAGGTTGTTGCTGTTGGTGCAGCCGTATCGAGTGGCGGCGCGGTTGCTGACTAGGTTGCTGATGCCAGCCGAGACAATGCCATCTTCAATACTGCCATCGCAGAAGTTGCCCGATAGCGGCGTGACTGCATCCGAAAGAATTTCGGTCGGTCGCCATTGGTCTTTGTCTTTGGCGGCAAAGTTGAAGTTGAGGGTGCTGCGAGTATAGAAGTTGCTGAAGTTGTTGGTGTCTAACAGCTCATTGAACTCTTCAAGTCCTTGAGCGCGAGCGGTGCTGCCAGAACCTATGTCACGGTGCAGGTTGAAGTAGCCTTGGACGTAGGCAGGGTTATGGGTCACGAAGGACATGCCCCGACCGTTGTCATTGGCTCGTTGCAGGGATACCCCATTGCGTAAGCGGAACCCGTAGGGGCGGCGATCGGGGTCGGCGTAGTAGTCTACAGGTTTAAGTGAGACGAGGCGATCGCTCAGGGGTGGATCAGTGGAGGCGATCGCAGGGACGGTTGTGTTCATCTGGCAGGTTGCTACCGTGCGGATGGCATTGTCTGTGCTACAGGCTGCCCAGGTGTTACGAGCCGGTCGAACGATATGCGTCTCGGAAACGGCATCTTCTCGGAAGGCATAGACCAGCCCGCTCTTAGGCAACCAGGTTTCGCCATTCCAGGCTGAACTTTGCCGCAGCAAATCGAGATTGAGATTGAGAACTCGGACGCTCATCATTTCCCGACCATTGAAGAGGGCAGAGTCTTTGAAAGGGACGCTGACTAGGGTTCCAACCTGAGGAATCCGGTTGTTAGGCGCAAGGTTCGCTGGAATCGAGCAGGGTTTGGTCGTACAGACCTTAATTCGTTCCTCTGTATTGCTGTTGGGCGTGCTGCCAGTGGCTGCCGTTGCAGCGCGGGCGGGCAAGGTGCCGATCGTGGCGCTGCCCAAGGCTGGATATCCTGCGGTAGGAGCGGCAGCGGCAGCGGCAGGTAAGCTGAGCGGGAAGCTAGCCACCAATTCGGGTTTAACTACCTGGTAGGTGACAGATGCCGGGTTTGCCCGCTTGATATAAGGATCACCAGAATCAGTATTGTCGCGAGCGTACCCAACTTGTCCAGATGCAGATGTGTCGCCATGATTTAGGAATCCGCCGCCATACCCTGCTAGTAGATTGGCAGGCGGTGAGCTTGAGTCATACTTGGCTGGGAAAAGAGCATAGAGCGCTGGGTAGCGCGGACGCTTGGAACAGAGAACTGAGAGCGCTGCTTGAGGCTTGGAATTGGCAGATTGGACGATAATTGCCTCAGACTCACCGCCTGCCAGATTTCGCCAACCTTTCGGTGCTGCTGCGTTGGTATTGTCGCACCAGCCTAGCGGAAAGTCTGAAAATAAGTTGTCCCCTGTGCCAAATCCGATTTTGCGATCGCGAGCAACCTGCTCTTTGGTGATGATCAACTGTGCCAAATAGATTTGCTTTTGCAAATTGTCTCTATTAGCAGGAGTTTCATAGTCGCGCCAGCGCTCCATCAGTCGAATAAAGATTTCTGGATCGTTGGATGCAGCCTTATCTAGCGCAACACTGTTTATCCCCTGTGTATCAATCTTATTCAGCCCTGAAATTTCTGTCCGAAAGCCGACTGGGAAGAGATTGAGCGTCGCCGGGGTGTTGCGATCGAGCAACATCTTCAACGTGGTAGCTAGCTTGCCGATCGGAGAAGTCGGATCGATCGGGGTAGCCGGATCGGTCGGGAGTCCAATTTGGGTGTAATCCAGCTTTTCCAGATAGTCCACGTTGTATGCCAACATGCCTACTAAACAGCCTGCGGTGTGCAAGGTCGTTTTATCGGCAGGGCTAAGCGCTTCGTAAGTTGTTCCGCTGTCCAGCAATGCCATGATCTGGCGCAGATTGGAGAAATCGCCCCACATTGACAGCAGCGGATAGGGATGCACGACCCCTCGTTCCTGAACGGGTGGGAAAGAAGGGGCACCTCCAGACGGATCTCCGGCAAACTGAGCTAGGTTCCGCAGCACCGTCATTAAGTTGGAGCTGCGATTGGTAAAGCTAGCCGGAGGTGGCACCTGATATTCCCAGCCGTTCGTGCCTCGACCTCGGAAGAAATCACTGATGATCAGCGATCGGGTGGTGGTGTGGTACGGCTCTGGACGCGATGCAGATGGCTGAAACGCCGTATCGGGCAACCCATAAGCAAGGTCTTCAAACGTGGCACTCTTGTCTAGAGTGCCGGGAGTGCCAGGGTGAACGGTTGTGGCAATACAGGCGGCTGGAAAATCGAGACCATTGGGCGAGGTGTTATGGTAGACGGCGGTTGCCTGGACAGAGGCAAGATTATCCCAGAGCGTTTGGCGCTGGCGGGCTTCATTACAGCGACCGGAATCGTTGCTCTGACAGAGACTCCACGGTTTCAGCGGCTCACGAGTTTCGAGCACATTTGGCGCTGTACCATCTACATTCGGACCTCCCCAGCCAGCCGGATCGCCTAACTCAAGGCGTTGCCCCACAATCAGGCGCAAGCCCTCGCGTCTAGCCCGACGCTCCCAGTAGCCATCCAACCCGACGCTAGAGCTTGTCTGCCCCGGAGGTGGATCATCTCCAGTCAAATCCTGCGCTTGGGTTCCCGTAATCGGTCTGCCAAAGCTGCCTGGCGGGATCGGCTCAGACTTGCGACCCCAGCGAGGATAAGGACCCCAACGGTTGTCTGCTCGGAACGTGTCGTCCACATAGGGTACATCTTCCTGAGCGTTGACCAAGCGACCATTCAGGGTAGATTTGTCCCAGGTTCCGTTGCGGTGTACCGCTGGATCGGCAACCGTTCGACCGACAGAAACAGAATCAGTCTGAAGCCGGACTGGATCGAGAGAATAACTTGCGGGAGTACTTCCACCTGCCGGATTGATCGAGTCATTTCCGGTAGTCATAGTTACGGTTTGCGGCGGACTGCCTGCGCTGGTGAAAACATCAACGGCAACCGAGCCACCGTAGTTGTTATCTCGGATTGTGCCAGTAATAAACTGACCCTGAAACTTCGGTAAGTTAATCTTTGGGTCGGCTTTAAGGTCTGTCGCGGTGATTTCTGAACCTTTCTCATCGTATAGGCAAGAAAAAGGCGAACTAATCATATAGCTGCGGAAACTGCTGCCGCCAATGATCAAGTTGCCTTCCGTGTGCATTGCGCCATTCCAGTTGAACAGCGGACCCGGAAAGATCTCTAAATCATTGCGGAACCAAGCTGCCCACTTAAAGCCCTGCGTCGCTTCCCGATCCTGCTGAAATTCCAGAGTTGCCACAGTGGTATTGGGATTGTTGGGCAACACATAGGCATCAACCTGAAAGTTCTTCCGCAGTTTAGTCGTGTTCAATTCATCTGGAAACCAACCGTCGCCGTTAATCACCTGAAGGCGAGCAGAGGCTGGATCGGTAGCGTTCCGCAAACTACAGCTATTGGAAGTTTGGGCCGCGTTGCTCAGAGGTGCGTTGCGGACGAGCGGAAAAGGTTTGGCGGTAGCTCTAGCCGTCACATCCGCACTGCGAAGAAGTGCCGGATCAGTGGGCGCAGTGAAA
>JBBSFA010000231.1:0-5835 GCA_038239185.1 Elainellales cyanobacterium
ATCCCCATCCTTGCCTGGAATCGTAAGGGGTTCTTCAGGCAGCAGCGCATGTTTCCAATAGGTGTGACTTCCTTTTCCTCGACCCGGTTGCAGGATATATCCAGCTCTGAGCACTGCTGCCTTCAACTCTCTAATTTTCTTAGGCATCCCCCTCACCACGAAGCATTAGTCCATTTTCCATAATAGGGAACAATTCAAGACAAATGCTACGCGATCGCGAGTTAAAAAGCTGGGTTTCATAGAGGCTGAACGCCTGTGAAACCCAGCTTTATTAGAGAACTAGAGAACTGAAGTTTATTGTGCCGCCAATGCTCCGGCTCCCGCAGAAGCGATCGCTGACACCAGTGCCGTGATAAACAACCACCAAGCCGCCGCTTCTGCCGCCTTACGAGTTTCCTCAACTTGGCGCTGCGCCTGGGCTTTCACGGCTTCTAGACGGCGTTGGGCTTCGTTTTGCACCCGCTCTGCCTGCTGAAGCACGTTGCTGCGCGCCGATTCAATCTGGCTGATGATGCGATCGGCATCGGCTTCGGAGATGTCATCGCGAGAGCTAAGCAATGCTACCAATGTCCCGCGATCGACCTGTCCTAAGCGACCCCGCAGCGCGTCAAATCCTGCCTGTGGATCGTCAAACAACGTCCGCACATCCTGTTTGATGCCATCATAGTTTAGCTCCGGGCGATCGAGCGAGTTGAGATAGTCGCGAATCCGACCGAAAATGCGATCGAGAATCGCTTGCAGCCGTCCCTGAATCTGCCGCACCTGATCGAGAATCTGATCGCGGGTGGATTCAAACTGGACTACGATTCGCTCCGCCTCTTCCGGAGTCATATCCTGCCGCTGCGAGAGTAGCGCAATCACCGTCTGGCGATCGAACCGAGACAGGCGATCGCCCAGGTTTTGCAGTCCAGCCTGCGGCGATTGCGTCAGCAGCTTCAAATCGCGCTTGATGCTATCTGGATTCAGTTCATCTTTATCGGTATTCCGCAGGTAATCTTCGATAGTAGTTTCAAAGTCGGCAACCGTTCGCTGGGCGCGCAGGGCTAGCCGACGCGGCGATCGAACAATCTTGCGAATGGCAGACTGCACCTGATCGATCGTCCGGTTCACCTGCTCGGCTGACAGATCATCGCGCTGGCTCAGCAGCCGAACTAAAGTCTCGCGATCGACGTTAGAAAGCCGCCGACGCAGTGCCGCTGTCCCCCCTTTCGGATCGCTCAGCAGCTTCGTCAAATCGCGCTGAATTCCGTCTGGATCGAGTTCTTCCAGATTGGTGCGGCGCAGGTAATCCGACAGAGAGGTTAGCGTTTCATCTGTTTTTTCCTTAACCGTATCTGCCACGATGCGCGGCGAATTCAAGACAGTTTTCCAACTGGATTCTACGTTGTCCAAAATCCGGTTGGCATCGGCTTCGCTCAGGTCTTGGCGTTGGCTCAGCAGCTTCACCAGCGTATCGCGATCGACCTGCGAGGCTCGGTTGCCCAATGCCGAGAGTCCCGTTTGAGGATCGGACAATAATAGCTGCAAGTCGCGCTTAATTCCCTCTGGATTTAGCTCTTCTTTACCCGTGTTCTGCAAGTACCCTTCTAGCTTTTTCTGGGTTGCAGCTAGCCGCTGTTTTGCCTGTTCGTCTAGCGACTGCGACTCAAACAAAACTCGATCGCGGGTTGTCTCCAAAGGATTGAGAATCGCATCGACTTCACTGATCATGAACTCTTGCCGCTTCAGCAAAATTTGCCGCAATGTCTCGCGATCGTAAGGGGCAAGCCGCTGTTTTAGGGTCGCATAGTCAGCATCTTGATCTTCCAGCACTGCTTTGAAAGCAGGCAGAATGCTGTCTGAATAAAGTTGCTCTTTAGGAGTCAAAGTCAAATAGGCTTCGACTCGCTCTCTCAGATCTAAAGCTATCTCGCGTTCCTTTGTCGCCCGCGCTTCCATCAGGACTTCCAGCCGAATTCCTTCTAGCTGTTCCACAATTTCCTGAATCTTGCTCGGCACAAACACGCCGCGAGAGCCTAATAAATCTGCGAAATAGCCGCGATCGAGCGTCGAAAGCTCCTGAATCACAGTGCTGGGATCGGCATCCGTGTCATACAGCACATCGCGAAACTCTCTGGCGATCGTCTCACGATTCATCTGCCAAGAAGGAGCCGTTAGCAGGTAATGCTCAATGTCGGTGCGAATTGGGCTAGGGCTAGGCGCTTCTCCAGTTAGCTGCTGTACCGCTTTACCCGTCTGCGCGGTGACTTGGTTGGAGGTAGATTTCAGCCGATCGAGAATTTTGTTGAGATCCAAATCAGACAGATCGGTACGTCCCATCAACAGCCCGATCGCCGTGTTTAATCCTGACTGAAGCCCAGACTGCATCGAGCCAGTCTGTCTAGATTGCCCTGCATTACGCTCTGCCATCAACTGATCCAGCTTAGCGTTTAGCTCGTCTGACTTGAGCTGTCCAGGCTGAGTTGATTGCAAATAGCTGACCAGTTCCCCCAGTTTATCGGGACGCTGCCGCCCGCCCACGGTTTGCCGCCAAACGCCTTCCAGCAGGTCAGCCAGCCGATTTACCTCGTTTTTGGAAAAATCCGATCGCCGACTGATTAGATCCACGAAAGTCTGGCGATCGATATGCCGCAATCCATCGCCTTCCGCCAAAGCCGTCAGCTCTGGATCATTCAGCAAAGACTCAAAGTCTTGTCGGATCTTACTTAAGTCAAATCCGGGTAGCCGCAGCCGCTGAACATAACCCTCTACCGATTCCCGGATGCTGTCTGGATCAATGCCTGAACCCAGCTCATTTCGGACTGCGGATGCTACCGCTTCTGCGGTGGAGACGACTTGTTTCTGAGCCATCTTGCTGCCGATCGCCGCCGTTGCCGTGCCCACGATCGACTGGAAACCAGAGGTAGCTGCCCCGACCACTGAGCCAATCAGCGATCCTACCGCCGTAGAGCTGACCCAGACCAAAATTGAAAAATAGGCTGCCCAGATGACTAACCCGACGATCGCCCCCAGCCGCTCAGTTGCCAGCAGGCTGAGCTGCACGGCAAAAAAGCAAGCCAGAAACAAAGCCAAAGTCACAGTGATTAACGTCCAAACGCCCACCTTGGCGCTAATCGACTTCACGGCGCTGCCGCCGTCTTCCGAGTCATCGTGACTGGAGCTAGAAGAACGCCCCAAATAAGAAATGCCTGCTGCCACCGATAAATTCGTCAGCAGCAGTTGAAACGCAAAGGCTAACAGAACCCCTGAAATCAACGCAATGAAAAACTGGGGTCCTGAAAAAACAACAGAGCTGGCTTCTGGCGGCACAGCGACTGCATCAGGAGCCGCCGTCTGCGCTAGCCAGAACAGTGGCACAACTTCCCCAAAAGAGAATTGCGCCATCCACCTGATGGGAAGTGTACTAATGGAAATAAGTGTAGACTCAACCATATTCTCTCCTGAAGGAAGCCCCTAAACTGCAAGGAGGCTGTAAACCATACCCCGGAAAACTGAATAGCTCCGTAGTCTAAGCATGTTTGCCAATACAGCGGGTGGCATCTCCCCTAGGTGAGAACCCGCTTCAGTCAAGCGAGATAGGTTCTAAATTGGAGCGAGGATGTTCGATCGTCAAGTTATTTGAAGGTTACTTTGGGGAATACTTACGAGCATTACTTCCACCTGCCTAAACGATGTCCAACCTACCTGTACCGAATCAGCAATTTAATACTCTGCAACAAGCCGCCTACCAGTTGGCTTCGTGTACTGACCAAATCTTTCAGCAGATCGAACAGGAGCGGGTATTAGCCAGCATTATCGATCGGATTCGGTCGTCTCTTGATTTAGAGACCCTTTTTAAAACAACGTCCACAGCGGTTCGTCAGATGCTCAACACCGATCGCGTGGGCGTGTTCCGCTTTACTCCGGGCAGTGGGTGGAATGAAGGGGAGTTTGTCGCAGAAGATGTTGCCTCAGAGTTTACTTCAGCGATGGCTACGAAGGTTCATGACCACTGCTTCGGCTCACAGTTTGCGGTTTACTATACCCAAGGACGGGTACAGGCTGTAACAGATATTTACAATGCTGAACTGAGTGATTGCCATATTCAGATTCTTGAACAATTTCAGGTTCGTGCCAATTTGATCGTGCCTGTATTGAAGGGAGAGGAACTGTGGGGACTCCTCTGTGTGCATCAATGCAGTAATTCTCGACGTTGGCAGATCTCAGAAATTGAATTTGTCCGAAGAATTGCGACTCATTTCGCAATTGCATTACAGCAAGCCGAGCATCTGGAACAGATTAAAGATCAAACTGCTTTGCTGACTCAAGCCAAGGCTCAAGAGAAAGCCTTGCTTCGTCAGAAAGCACTGCTCAAAATTACAAATCGGATTCGTCAATCCTTTGATTTGGCTGAAATTTGCCAAACGGCAACGGCAGAAGTGCGGCAGTTGCTCGAAGCCGATCGCGTCACGATCTATCGCTTTAATCCAGACTGGAGCGGCGATTTTCTGTTTGAATCGGTGGTGAACCCGTGGAACCCTCTGGTCGGTGTGTTACCCACCACTAAGGATCCGCACTTGATGGAAACGCAAGGAGGGCGTTACGCGGCAAACGAAGCCTTCGCCGTACCTGACATTTACACAGCAGGTCACAGCGATGGCCATATTGCCTTGCTGGAAGAATTTCAGGCTAGAGCCTATGCGATCGCCCCAATTTTTGAAGACGATCGCCTGTGGGGATTGCTCACCGCTTTCCAAAATGCTGCCCCCCGGCACTGGCAAGCCGACGAAATTGAATTGTTAGCTCAAATTGGAGAACAACTGGGGATTGCCTTACAGCAAGCGGAATTTGTGCGACAGATTCAAACCCAATCTGTAGAACTGAAGCAGCTACTTGAGGAACTGCAACGGTCTCAAATTCAACTGATTCAAAGCGAAAAAATGGCAAGCCTGGGACAACTGGTGGCTGGAATCGCCCACGAAATCAATAACCCAATTAACTTTATTCATGGCAATCTGTCCCATGTGCAAGAATATGTCAACACGCTACTGACACTAACCCGGTTCTCCCAGCAGATTGATCCTAAATCCAACCAAGATATAAGAGCCTACCAAGAGCAAGTCAAGAATCTCGATATTGACTTTATTCTGGAAGATTTAGCTAAGACCCTTACATCAATGCAAATGGGTACCGATCGCATTCAGCAGATTGTTTCATCCCTCCGTAATTTCTCTCGTTTAGACGAGGCTGCATTCAAGACAGTGGATATCCATGAGGGAATTGACAGCACCTTGCTGATCTTGGGACATCGACTCAAAGCCTACGGCGATCACCACGAGGTTGAAATCATCAAAGACTATGGCAATATTCCACCCATAGAATGCTATCCCGCTCAGCTCAACCAGGTGTTCATGAATCTTTTGGTAAATGCACTGGATGCGATTGAAGAAAAAATCAATGCTAGAAAACTTAGTGCGGCTAACCAGACAAGCTATCCAGCGTCCAAGATTTGGATTAGTACACAGGTATATGAACCGGATCAGGTTGAAATCCGAATCCGGGACAACGGCATTGGCATAGAGGAGGACAACAAAGCCAAAATCTTTGATTACTTCTTTACCACCAAGCCAGTTGGCAAAGGCACAGGTTTGGGACTAGCAATTTCCTGGCAAATCATTTGTGAGAGACATGCCGGAACCATAAATTTCAATTCCTCTTCAGGACAAGGCACAGAATTTATTATTCGGTTATCGGTCAGGCATCAAGGCAAATTAATCGGCAAAAACTTGTCCTAAAGACAATCCTGACTCTACCGAGCTGGAGCAGGTGATCTACGGGCTGACCGGAATATTCTAA
>JBBSFA010000232.1:0-5830 GCA_038239185.1 Elainellales cyanobacterium
GATTTGAGTCAGTTATTTTTATGCTTCATTTTTAGCTTTGTAGGATGCGTTAGGCGCTAGCCGTAACGCATCAATCCCTGGGAACAATGCGTTACGCTGTGCTAACGCATCTACCGCGAAATCGTAGGTTATTAAATTCTGCGTTCCTTAGCTAAATCGTTCGTATTATGAATATTCGCTGAGAGGAAAACCGTTGTTACCTAGTATCTTGGATGGTATTTTTAGCGGTCTGAGCGTTGGCTCCATTCTGCTGCTGGCAGCGCTGGGACTCGCGATCGTCTTTGGCTTGATGGGCGTGATCAACATGGCACACGGCGAACTAATGATGCTGGGTGCCTACACGACCTTCGTGGTGCAGAATATTTTTAAGCCGCTGGGCGTTTTCTCGCAGACCTACATCTTTTTTGCGTTAATCGCCGCTTTCGTGGTGGCTGCTTTAGCCGGACTAATCCTGGAGCGCGGCGTGATTCGCTTTTTGTATGGGCGACCGTTGGAGACTCTGCTGGCAACTTGGGGCGTAAGTCTGATGCTTCAGCAGTTTGTCCGCAGCGTCAGTTGGGTGTTGGTGGCTGGGTTGGTGCTGTTCTGCATTCTGTATTTTGGCGGCATGTGGATCGTCAGCAGGCGCGCTAACTTTGCTCAGATTCGCCAGTGGGCGATCGCCATCTTGTTGACCCTCTCGGCGGCAATTGCGATCGCGTTCAGTCTGTTCTTGAGCCAGACCTATGCGCTGGCAGTCACCCAACCCTGGTTTGGCGCTCAAAACGTCGATGTGACCGCGCCGAAGTGGTTGCAGGGCGGTCTGCCGCTCGGTAACTATCAGCTACCCTACACGCGGATGTTCATCATGGGGCTGACGGTCGTTTGTGTCGCAGGCATTTACTTTTTTCTCAACAAAACGCCTTGGGGCTTACGCATCCGCGCGGTGACTCAGAACCGCAACATGAGCGCCTGCTTGGGTATCCCCACGAACAAGGTTGATGCGCTCACCTTTGCGCTGGGTTCTGGGCTGGCTGGGATTGCGGGCTGTGCCGTCAGTTTGCTTGGCTCCGTTGGACCTAACACCGGACAGAACTACATCGTCAATACCTTCATGGTGGTGGTGGTTGGTGGTGTCGGCAAGTTGGTCGGCACGATCGTCGGGGCAATGGTGATTGGGCTGATTGACTATATTGTGGGCACGGGCATTCTGGCTTTGCTGTTCACCCAGATCAAACCGCTCTCAGATTTCTTCACCTTCTTTGCAACGACCAGCATGGCAAAGGTGATGGTCTTCCTGCTGATTGTGATCTTCTTGCAGTACAAACCCGCTGGCTTGTTCCCGCAGAAAGGGCGAACGGTTGATGCGTAAGAAATTAAAGTGCAAGCTCTTAGAAAACTAGCTATGACTGTACAAACCTTAGACCGACCAACCCTCGATTCCAAGAAACGATCGCTCCTCCTGGAAGCAGGCATCATTCTAGCGATCGCCTTGGTGCTACTGATTGTCATGCCGATCGTGCTGACAGATTTTCGGTTGAACTTGCTCGGCAGGTTTTTGTCATTGGCGATCGTCGCCCTTGGCATTGACCTGATCTGGGGTTTCACCGGAATGCTAAGCCTGGGACATGGGGTGTTTTTCACGCTGGGCGGCTATGCGCTGGCGATGCACCTGAAGTTACAGATTCCAGCCAACGCCAGTAGTCCCCTGCCGGAGTTTATGAGCCTGTATGGGGTGACAGAATTACCTGCGTTCTGGCAACCGTTTTACTCGTTCACGTTTTCGGCTTTGATGGTGGTGGTGCTGCCTGCGATCGCCGCTGCCATATTGGGCTACCTGATCTTTCGCAACCGGATTCGCGGGGTCTACTTTTCGATTTTGACCCAGGCGACCACGATCATTTTCTTCAACTTTTTCAACGGGCAGCAAAAGCTGTTTAATGGCACGAATGGCTTAACCGACTTCAAAACGCTGTTTGGCGCAGAGGTGAATAAGCCGGGAACCCAGTTTGTGTTTTATGCCTTGACGATCGGCTTTCTGATCCTGTCCTATGCTCTCTGTCGCTGGTTGACCAGCGGTCGGTTTGGTAGGTTGCTGGTGGCAATTCGCGATGATGAAAGCCGCGTCCGTTTTTCTGGCTACAATCCAACGGGATATAAAGTCGTAGTGTTTGCCGTTTCTGCAGCGCTAGCGGGATTAGCCGGAGCCTTGTTTACCCTGCAAACGGGCATCATTTCCCCGAACTCGATGAACATCGCCTTTTCGATCGAAATGGTGATTTGGGTCGCGGTGGGCGGCAGAGCCTCGCTGGTCGGCGCGGTGTTGGGGGCTTTGATCGTCAACTATGCTAAAAGTTCGCTCAGCGAGAAATTTCCCGACTTTTGGCTATTTTTTCAGGGCGGTTTGTTTCTACTCGTGGTGCTGTTCTTGCCGAACGGCATTGTGGGCTGGGTGCGCGATCGCGGCGCAGATGTTGTCCAGTCCATTGCAGGCAGACGCAGACACGCTGCCACCTATCCCAGCCTAGATGAAGACCCAGAGGTAGATTATGAGCGAAAAAATATTGGAGATTGAAAACTTGACCGTCAGTTTTGACGGCTTCAAGGCGTTGAATAATCTCAATTTCAGCCTGGATACGGGCGAATTGCGCGTGATCATTGGTCCCAATGGCGCAGGCAAAACCACGTTTCTAGACATCATCACGGGTAAAACCAAGCCGACTCAAGGACAGGTTCGCTTCAAGGGCAAGAACCTCCGTCCCTATGCAGAATATCAAATTGCCCAGATGGGGATCGGTCGCAAGTTCCAAACGCCGCGCGTCTATCTCAACTTATCGCCGCGCGAAAATCTAGAGATGGCCTGCAACCGCAAGAAAAACGTCTTTGCCACCCTGTTTGGGCGATCGCCTTCCGCAGAACGTCGCACCGTAGGGGGACTGCTAGAAACGATCGGACTCCCGCACAAAGCAGATCTGAAAGCCAATCTGCTCTCTCACGGCGAAAAACAGTGGCTAGAAATTGGCATGTTAGTCGCGCAGTCTCCCGATCTGCTGCTGGTCGATGAACCCGTTGCCGGACTCACCGACGAAGAAACCGAACGCACGGGTGAACTGCTGCTGTCCCTCGCAGAAAGCCACTCGATTATCGTGATTGAGCATGACATGGAGTTTGTCCGCCAGATCGCGCAGGGACAGGTCACTGTCTTACACCAGGGATCGGTGCTGTGCGAAGGTCAGTTTGATCAGGTACAGGCTGATCCGCGTGTGATTGAGGTCTATCTCGGCAAGGAAGAGGTAGAACACGAAGATGCGCCCATGGTTGCTCCTATGACTCGTCCGGTTTCTGCGGAAGATGCGATCGTCACTTGATTGAAAGTTTTTTTCACCTTCACCCTTTTTTCTTTCAACCCTTTTAAGTGCCATCCCATGATTCAGACCAACTCAGCCGTTGCTCCAGAACCCGATACCGCAGCCTCGCCGATGCTGAAGATCACGGGGCTGAATGTTTACTACGGCGAAAGCCACATTCTCCGAGACGTTGACCTCACTGTGCCACGCGGTGAAATGGTCTGTTTGATTGGGCGCAACGGAGTCGGTAAGACAACGCTGCTCAAAACGCTGATCGGGCTGCTCAAGCCCCGCAGCGGCAACATGGTGTTTGACGGACAGCAAATTTTAGGCAAATCGCCCGATCGCCGCGCCAAGCTGGGGATCGGCTATGTGCCGCAGGGACGGGAAGTGATCCCGCGCCTGACGGTCAAAGAAAACCTGCTGCTGGGCTATGAAGCCAGAGTCACCAAACCGCGCAATCCCAACGAACTGCCAGAAGAGGTGTTTGAACTCTTCCCAGTGCTGAAAACCATGCTGTCGCGGATGGGCGGCGACCTGAGCGGCGGACAGCAGCAGCAGTTGTCGATCGCCCGTGCGATCGTGGGTCAACCGCAGCTCTTAGTCTTAGACGAACCGACAGAAGGGATTCAGCCCTCGATTATTTTGGACATTGAAGCCGCCGTAAAGCGGATCGTCGCTACCACCGGAATTTCTGTGCTGCTGGTCGAACAGCATCTGCATTTTGTCCGGCAAGCCGATCGCTACTACGCTATGCAGAAAGGCGGCATCGTTGCCTCTGGGGCAACTAGCGAACTCAGCAATGAAGTGATTCAGCGGTTCTTGGCGGTTTAACTGAGTTTAGGCGACTGCGATTCAAGCAATGCCAAGGGCTGCACGATCGCCTGGGAACCCACGGCAACCCAGACTTTATAGTGCTCCGCAGAGACGGTAATCACCGTTCGATCGCCTTGATTTGAGAGTTTGCAGCCTGATCGGTAGGCTTGGAGCCTATTTTCTACTGTATGAATACTAATTAATTTGTACAGCCGCTTCTGACAGCTCATTCCTTGATAAAGGCTACCCTCTCGATAAAAGTTGAATGGAGCAGTCAGGGTTTCCTGAAGGATGACCGGAAGCATGAAGGTAAAGGAAAACTGAAGAGAATGGAGAAGAGGCTAGCTTGAAAAATCAGATGCACTCAGCCTAGCCAGCGATCGAGATCCGTGTCAAACTTCAGGTTCCTTTACCAATAACTCTCTATAGTGCATGAGAATATTTGCTTAATTTTGCTCCGATCTGCAATGCTCTCTAGCTAATCTACGTATTTTCCGCCTTGTGCTCAAGCTGCTTAACTGCTTAGCCTGAAAGGCAAAATTCTATAGGGATATTAAGGTTCTGCTCATGTGGAACCTGTTCCCATTGACTTTCTGTCAACAGTAATTATTCTTATAAATTATAGGAGTGAAAATACCGATTTTTTAACGGACTTCATTAAGCCGCTTTAAAAACGGGAAGTTTAAAAACAAGTGTTTTGCCTTTATTTCCTTCACATTTTTATATCTTTATTGTTTCCCTGCGAGGTAACTTATGGAAGTCTACAAAAACGTTATGGAAATTCTCGTGGAGCAGGAAGTACTGCGCCAAGTGAACGCCCTTCCGGCTCGAATTGCCTCTTATATTAATCAGACTGAGCTACTCGCATTTGCGCTCAACCAACTCCCCGCGCTCTATGCCACCAGCGAAAGAGGCTTGGAGCATCAGCTAGAACGAGGCAAAATTAAGTTCGCCGTTCAGATCACCCAATCGGTGCAGCGAGCGATCGCCGCAATTCGCCGCGATCCGCTCCGCAGTCATGTCCCCCTGAAAGTAGAGCAAGACCTGCCCCATCAAGAAGTCTTGTCGCGATTAAGGCGGCTATTGCAAAATGACAGAGTGGACTGGGAAACGCTGCCGATCGCCGTTGAGCAAGCCCTCTATCGCGCCACCCAGGGCGAAACCGATTTGGATCGGCGGCGTTCCACGCGATCGATCCAATCTTCGCCGCTGATCCATAAATCCTCCCCATTTGCTAGTCAGCCTGCCGCTGAACCCCAGCCCTTTCCGCAGCAGACGAGTCAATCTAGACGGGATGTCTTAGACAACGAGCTATTTGGCTGGGATGATCCGCTCTATGACTCACGCTTTCCGAAGTAGTCAAAAAGCTAACTGCAAAAAAGCGCCGTTGTCTTATCAAGACAACGGCGCTTTTTGATCAAGCTAAACCTATTCCTCTTCAGCGCTCAGCGATCGCGCTACCCGCTTAAATGCCCGACCCAATTCGTGCATTTTGGTCTTGTAGCCGCGCTCTGCGTCACTTGCGTAGGTGTCAACCTGCTCTCCCAACTCGGTAAACAGCTTTGTCAGATCCTCTGCCGTCGCCTTGCCGCTAGAGAGCGTCTTTTTGAGTTGCTTGAGGCTAGTGCCAACTTCCTTCAACCCAGAGTCTTTGGACTTGCTCAACGTTTCCTGCCAGGTTTCCAGCA
>JBBSFA010000233.1:0-5809 GCA_038239185.1 Elainellales cyanobacterium
AACTGCGACGGTAGCGACACCATTGTGTCTCGCGAGATGGCGATGATGGTCGGCAGAATCATAATTGCCAGCACCAACGCCGCTGCAAAGAGCTGTCTTCCAGCGGGTGGCGTTGAAAAGAAAGGAATCCAGCCTAGCGTGCCGTTGATTAAGCCGAGGAACGGTCGGATGAACGGAATAAAGACAAACAAGCCCCAGAGTCCGTAGACCACACTGGGAATTGCCGCCAATAGCTCGACTACAAAGGCGATCGGCGTGAGGATCTTGGGCGGCAAAAAGTTTTCGCTCAAGAAAATCGCCACTCCAACCCCCAGCGGCACTGCAAACAGCAAAGCCAGAGCCGAGCTAAGAACCGTGCCGTAAACCTGTGGCAAAGCCCCATAAATTTCTTTCACCGGGTCCCAGGTGGCATTTGCCAGAAAGCCTAGCCCGAACTTTTGAATGGCAGGCAGGGCAATTACCAGCAGCGAATAGGAGATCCACAGCAGCACTATGCCTACGCAAACCGCCAGCACCAGCGTTAGCCAGTAAAAAATCTGATTGATTTGCCGGACAGGCTGAAACTTAGTAGAGGACTCAAGTAAGGTTTCTTCAGTAGCTGGACTTAGCGTCATAGCTTTAGAGAGGGGTTTAGAGGTAGGAATGAATTGCTTTAGAGAAATTACGTTAGAAGGCGTAGCGAGTTAGGCTTAAGCCTGATCGAGCGGATGTTTGCGCGATCGATGCAAGCGCTCGGAGTAGCTCCGCATCACTTCTAGGGCAAACATCGGTGTTTCCTGCACCGCAAACAGCAGGCGCTGCTCATCCAAATAGGCAAGCGTGCAGTCGGTTTTGGCAATTGCCTTATAGACCCGAATCCCGTCTGGGTGAATTACCGATCCCACGCCAAACACCTGTCCAGCCGCGATCGTTTCGACTGGGCGATCGTCAATAACTATATCGACAGTGCCCTCCAGGACACCATACATATAGTCGCCAGACTCTCCTTCTGAAAAAATCACTTCACCTGCTGCAAAGTGCTTGGGATCTGGCTGCCGCTGAAAAATCTGGACTGTTTGAGCGGGTTCGAGTTTCAAGGATTGAAGCATAAAGGAAGGTAGATCTAGGACAAATAACAATACAGACCGAACAGACCGAAAAATAAATACAGATCAAAAAAATAAGACAAATTAAAAGGCACTGTGTGAGGCAAGTTTTACTCACCTCACACAATCCGATCGCTCAACCTAAGAGCGAATCTACTTGACTTTGCCTAGCTCGTCTGCGACTTTCTTGATCAGGTCGCTATCGAGCGGCACATAGCCCAGTTCGGTTGCAGTAGATTTGCCCTTGTCTAAAGACCAGTTCACCACAGCTTTGAGCGCATCGCCTTTCGCTGCGTCATCGTACTTAGGATAGAGCAGCAGCCAGGTCAACCCCGTGATGGGATAAGCATCCGCGCCTTTGGGGTCGGGAACCGTCAGCGCAAAGTCTGCGGGAACAGTTTCGCCTTTGAAGGCAGCCTCGCTAGCTTCGGGCGAAGGCGTGATCATCTTGCCGGACTTGTTCTCAACGGATGCCATGGTCAGATTGTTCTGCTTGGCATAGGAAAGCTCGGTGTAGCCGATCGCATTAGGCGTTTGCTGAATCTGAGCGGTCACGCCTTCGTTGCCTTTAGCGCCTGTGCCCACGGGCCACTCAACCGACTTGCTAGCGCCTGCCTGCCAGTCGGGACAAGCTGCTTTCAGGTGGGTGGTGAACTGGAAGGTGGTGCCACTACCGTCTGAGCGGTGAACGAATTCGATCGGCTGATTCGGCAGGGTTGTGCCAGGGTTGGCTTTGGCGATCGCCGGGTCATTCCACTTGGTCACTTTACCAGAGACAATGCCGCAGTAAGCTGCACGAGACAGCTTCAGGTCTTTAACACCCTCTAGGTTGTAAGCAAATACGACGCTACCGCCCGTCATCGGAACTTGGATGGGTTCTGAACCATACTTCGCTTTGAACTTGTCGCGTTCTTCTGGCTTCAGCGGAGCATCGGTTGCGCCGAAGTCTACGGTGCCTGCTAAGAATTGCTCTACGCCTGCGCCGCTACCCACGGACTGGTAGCTGATCTGTACGCCAGAATTTTCTTTGTTGTAGTCTGCAAACCAACGCTGGTAAAGCGGCGCTGGGAACGATGCACCTGCACCGCTCAATGAAACGCTGCCGCCGCCTGCTGCTGGAGAACTAGCTGGGGAGGAACCTGTAGAGGAACTTGCGGAAGGAGAGGTGGCTACGTCTGGGCTAGAGGGTGTGCAGGAGACAGCCATGCCTAGCGAAAGAACAGAGAGGGTGGCTAAAAAAGTTCGTCGTTTTAAACGCGATTGAGATGTCATGGGGATCTTGCGTTGCTTTTTTTAATGTGTTTCGCAAGCATCGTACCGTTTGATTATGAGCTAACGTTAATACTTTGATTAAGAAAAGTTTATCTATTTTAGTAGAAAAATAAATTCATCAGATACCTGGACAATTGCGCTGAGGCTAATTGCCGGAAGTCTGGTTGAGAGAGATTCCGTTCTAGCAAAAATCGATCGCGAAATCTGTATCCGATGATTCAACTAGTCTAATAACTGCGATCGCACTAGCATGGAGGTAGCCAGTCGATGGGGTCAGTATGAATGAAGCGACTAAAACCCGGATGACCTTTGCAGAGTATCTCGCCTACGACGATGGGACAGACAAACACTATGAGTTTGAGGACGGGGAATTAGTTGAAATGCCGCCTGAAAGCCCTCGAAACTCTCGAATTGCGCGTTTTCTGTTTGCAGTTTTGCTGACTGTGTTTTCTGAAGATCTGATTTGCTACAAAGACACCGAAATTGTCGTGTCAGGAAATCAGACGCAAGCCAGACTGCCTGATCTGATGGTGCTGTCCGAAGAGTTGGCGGCAGTTTTAAACGTTACCAAGAGAGGCACCATCACGTTGGAAATGCCTCCACCCGTTTTAATCGTTGAAGTCGTCTCCCCTGGTGCAACCAACGCCAATCGAGATTACCGTTTTAAGCGATCGGAGTATGCTGCGAGAGGTGTGTTGGAATACTGGGCGATCGCGCCGGATGAACACAAGATTACTGTCTTCACGCTGGTCGATGGGTTCTATGAGGAAGCGGTTTACACGGGTGAAAGGGCGATCGAGTCTCGGTTTGAAGTGCTTCGACTGACGGCTGAGCAAGTGCTTCAGCGCAAACGATAGGGGGCAACGACGATGTACGCAACTGTCACAAACCCACTGACCTTTGAAGAGTTTCTAGCTTGGGATGATGGCTCAGGCAGAAACTTTGAGTTACTGGATGGAATTCCTGTGCCCTTATCTGAACCAAACGCCAATCATGAGGATTTGATTGAGCGGCTGTGTACCTATCTCGAAAGCCACTGCCAAGCGAATAATTTACCCTATGTGTCTCGGCAGTCTAAGCAGATTCGGCTGAAGACGGAGCCAGATGGGAAAGAGCGTAGCCGGAAAGCCGATATTGTCGTGTTTGCCAAAGCAGAATGGCAGCGGATGAAAAACAGTCCTAGCTCTGCTGCTGCTTATATTCCGCCGCCAGGGGCGATCGAGGTGGTTAGCACCAACTGGAAGGATGACTATCTGACCAAACTCGCTGAGTACGAAGACTTGGGCATTTTGGAATACATCCTTGTGGACTACGCGGGGTTTGGAGGCATCCGCTACATTGGCTCTCCCAAGCAACCCACGATCACCGTGTTTCAACTTGAAGATGGAGAATACCAGCCTGGAAAAATATTTAGAGGGCGCGATCGAATTGAGTCTCGGTTATTTCCTGACCTAACTCTCACGGCTGAAGAGATCTTTGCGATGAGTCGGTGATTTGCCTGCTTCCTCGAATTCAGCTCGAATCATCTCAAACACATGAGGTAGTTCGGCTTGAGCTGCTTCTGGAGTTTGTCCCCAAGCATGGCAACCCGAAATTGCAGGGATGTAGGCAACGAATGTGCCGTTGTCGTCGGGGCGAAGCACGATGGTGTAGTCTTGGAGCGATCGCATAAGAACAGAGAAGAACTCGATAGCTATAACAACGGTAACATAACGCTTTTGGCGGTTTGATCCGCTATTTGACTTTACTACCGTCGCAATCGCAGCCACCAGCGTTTAAGGGTGCGGAGGAGCGATCGCGCCAGAATCCGGAGGGGCGTGGCATTCGGGAAGAAAGTCTTGTACTCACCGACAAATGTTTGCCCGAATGCCGCGCCCTTACACCTGAGGATCACTCTGCTCAAGCTTGCAGATAGCAGCTTCGCAGTCTTCAACGTAATGATCTAGACTTATTGCCTGAAAGAGCCACCGCGCTTTCCTGAACAAATCAATTGCTTCCTGCTTCTGTTCCAGTGCTGCGAACGTCTCCCCCATATTATGTAGTGAAATGGCTTCTCCCCGCCGATCACCAAGCTCACGAGCGATGTCTAGCTGCTGCTGATAGAAATCAAGCGCATTTTGGTATTGCCCAAGCGATTGGTACACAATGCCAAGCCCTCCTAATGAAGCGGATTCTCCCTGTCGATCGCCAATCTCTCTCTGCATGCTTAATGCCTGCTGATAGAAATCAAGCGCATTTTGGTATTGCCCAAGCGATTGGTACACATTACCCAAACTTCCTAATGAAGCGGATTCTCCTTGTCGATCGCCAAGCTCCCTTTCAAGGCTTAATGCCTGCTGATACAACTCAACCGCATTTTGATGTTGTCTGAGCGAGTGGTACGCATTACCTAGATTGCCCAGTGAATTGGCTTCGTTCTTTTGATCGCCAATCTCATGGAAAATGTTTAACGCCTGTTGATGTAACTCAATCGCCTGCTGATATCTAGCTGAATCATTGTAGATTATACCAAGCTGGTTTAGCGCTCCAGCTTGTCCTTGAAGGTCTTTGAGGCTTTGGGCAAGCAGCAGCGATTTTTCGTATTGTTCTAGCGCTTCGTGATGGTTGTACTGCCGCACGTAAGCATCGCCCAAGCTGCGGTAGAGCGTAATTAACAGCGGCGATCGCGCATCCTGTTCTTCCAGTGCTGCTACCTGCTGCTGCAAATCGGCTAAGGGCAAGCTGCCTACGGGTTCTGGCTGAGGCATTTGGGGTTGAGCCATCTGCGGAGGGACAGATGGGGCGGCGGGAATTGCTTGACCTGTAAACTCAAATACGCCGCCGCGCCAGCTCCAAAAATCTGGGGCTTGCCGCGATAGCCGAGTTGCGATCGCATCCGGCAGCCAGAGGACGATCGGAAACTTGAACTCGCGCAGGGCTTCCCGCGTCCATTGCAGCGAAAAGAAAAATCGCTCCTGCTCTGATTTGTCCTGGTTCAGCCGAATCCCGACTAAGTTGTCGGCTCCCAAAACCGTGATTACGGCGCGATCGCCCTGCTGCAAAGCTGGCTCTGATTCGACTAGCTGCGCCAACGTTTGCCGGAGGCTGGGCTGCTGTGCCTCTAGGCGGACTCGGTACGGGCGGATGTTTTGCGATCGCAGTTCTGTCTCGTAGTCCTCAATTAATTGGTCGCGCAGGTTGCGATCGTCGCAGATGGCAAGCAGCAGATTCAGGATGCCGTCGCTGGCTTCGATCGACAGCACCAGCATCCGAAACGCGCGATGGTTCAGGGCGGCGGATTCTAACTCTGATTCATCAGGTTTAGCGGGCATAAGGGTTACAGCCTAAATCAGCTTTTTCCGCTCCAGCAAATCTCGGACGATCGGGTGTAGGTCATACCAGAGATCGTCGTTTTCGTATTCCAGCACATATAGACCATGCAGCAATTCTAGGAAATTTTCGCTGGCTCCATC
>JBBSFA010000234.1:0-5806 GCA_038239185.1 Elainellales cyanobacterium
ATTTGATCAGTAAAACTACGACTCAAACTGGATTAAAAGTTTATGCTCAACTCGATGAACAAATCTACGAAACGGGAATTGAGATTCTTGAAGATGAGTTTGCTTCGATTGCAATTGAGCGTAATGAATTTCATGGGGAGTGGAATTATCGAATTAAACCACGAACTCTGAATGGTTCTATTGACTAAGTTATTTTTTCTAGCTTCCTTAGCCTAAACCACCGATTGCGGATTAACCAACTCCTTGCCCCTGGTTCATCCCCTGATAGATATTCTGAGCAATCTGCTGTCCGAGCTGAACTGGAGTGCTATTGACAGCAGGCGTAATCGGCGCGATCGCCAAGGATGCAATCGCCTGACTAGCTGAGAACACTGACGCGCCTTCAGTCAATAAATGAGATAGCTCAGCTTCTATAGCGGCTTGCAGCAAACGGCGCTGGCTGGGAGAAAGGGTGACATCGTTGAGAATTAAGCGATCGATATGCAAATGTAGATTAGAGTCTGTCATAGTAGAAAGTCCGATTCAGTAATGGGGCGATCGAGCTTGCGATATTCGGTACGAGCGGCTGACAGCACGATCGGTAAGGTCACAGCGGTTCCCGCTTGAGCTGCTAGAAAAGCTGCGTTAATGGCAACCGTGTGAATATTGCCGCCAGTCAGGTTGAGGGCAGCGAGGCGATCGTAGTCTAGCGATTCGATCGGGGTTTCAGGCGGAAAGGCTTTTTGCCAGATGCGAGTTCGTTCGCGGATACCCGGAAATGGAAAGTTGAGGATAAATCGAAGGCGACGCAAAAATGCCGTGTCTAGCGCGTTTTTCAGATTGGTTGCCAGGATTGCTAGCCCCCGGTAGGACTCGATCCGCTGAAGCAGATAGTTGATTTCGATGTTGGCATAGCGATCGTGGGAATCTTTGACTTCGCTGCGTTTGCCAAACAGCGCATCGGCTTCGTCAAACAGCAGAATTGCGCCCCCGTCTTCAGCCGCATCGAACAGGCGACGCAGATTTTTCTCGGTTTCGCCAATATATTTGCTAACCACGGCAGATAGATCAATCCGGTAAAGGTTGAGCTGCAAATCGTTCGCCATCACTTCTGCCGCCATCGTTTTACCCGTGCCGCTTTCACCTGCAAAGAGCGCGTTAATTCCCATTCCCCGATTCAAACGACGGTAGAATCCCCAATCCTGGTAAACCTTGTGGCGTTGACGAACCTGATCGGCAATTTGGTGCAGCAGACTGGTTTCTTCAGCAGGCAGGACTAAATCATCCCAGGTTGCTTTGGGTTCGAGCCGCTGAGCCAGTGTATCGAGCTGCGGACGGGTGTGGCGCAGGCAAGTCTCCCAGAGTGGAGCGGGGAAGGCGATCGCAGACTGTTGGGCGATCGCCCCGATCGCCACCGCATTCAAATTAAATTGCGCCGCGAGCTGGGCAGGCATATCAGAGGTGTAATCTTGAAGCGCGATCGCCCAGAGGGTTTTCTGTTCTCCTGGAGTGGGTTTAGCAATGTCTACGGTAAAAGCAGATTGCTCTAGCGGTTGGGCTTCGCGGCGACTTAGGAAGAAAAGCCCTTGACTGTGGTTGAGGAAACGATGCAAAGGGCTAGCTGCTCCTGTCGTGAGGCTGGCTTCGGTGTCGTGAGCATCCAGATAGAGGGCGATCGGCAGCAGCAGACTTTCGCGCTGCCAAAGGCGCGTAAAGGTTTCTAGATCTGTGGTTGGCAGTAGTTCGATCGGCAGGCGATAGAGCTGAATGCCCAAGGCGATCGCGGCTTGCTGAGCGACAAGCTGTTTGCTGAGGCTGTCTGCGCCGACGAGCTGAATGAGGGGAGGTGTTTCCCAGGAGGATTGCTGTTTGAGGGTTTCAATGATCGACTCGACTGGCTGTTGTTGAGAGGGAGGCAATTCTGCTTGTGGCAGTCGAGTGGGTTGCAGGGGCAGCAGCAACGAGGTGAGGCGATCGTCTAGATAATTTAGCCCTTTGACAAAGTTGGTGATGCGCTCATCGGCTCGGAGCGGACTGGTCGTTAGCGGTTGGGCAGCAGGTTGGTTAATTTCGATCAGCCGCCAGTAGCGCAGTGGACGGTTTGGAGAAAAAGCATCCCAGGCGGCATTATCGAAGCAGTTCATGGCAAGGGCAAAGGTCGGGTAAGGATGATTGAGATTGTGTTGGGCTTGAGCACAGAGTCCGGCAATCTGGGGATCTAGCTCGATCGCCACGCACAGCAGCAGGATCGATTGCTCAAAGTCAGACAGTCCTAGCTGCTGACTGAGGATAGCGATCGCAGGCGTTGGAGTAGGCGGGGAAGGCGCAGGAGAATGCGACGGTGAGGCTTCTATCACCTGCTGAAGGCGAAGGCGCAGCCAAGCCAGCAGGGCGCTCAAATAGTGAGCGTTGGTAGTTTGCCAGTCGGCATCACTCATAGCAGCATCACTCATGGCAGCGTAATCCGTTGGGCGGGATCGAAGCTCGGCTGATCGGTGCGGTTAATAATCAACGGGCTGTCTACCCCATCGACGCGCAGCCGCATCCAGTAGGCTCCGGGCGGAAGCTGCTTGGCTTCAAACCGCAGATCGCTGTATCGTTGCAGATCGGGGTTGAGGGGCGGCGGATCGGGCAGAAGCGGCAAGCTCCAGGGAATCTCTCGATCGCCCAGCAGCAGACTCACGGGCTGCGATCGCGCTACGGTAGGGATGCAGCGCAGCGTCAGGATAATTTTGCCGTAGGGATCATCTGTGGTGGGTGGGTCGCGACGGATATTGATCGAACCAGCGACAATTTTGGGCGCAAGGGCGATCGCCAGCTCGTTGGTAGTCCGTTCGGATGGCGAAGGCAAAGCCGATGACAGGATCACTTTCAAGCGATAGAGTCCGGCTAGCCACTGGTTTGTGGGTGCAAGCGGGTTGGCAGCACCGCCGGGTTGGGGCAGTTTAATCGCGATTTTGGTGGGCGATCGCTCCAGAATTTGGACAGAGTCGAGCGGCTGAGACAGGCGAGGGTGCTGAAAGAGAACTCGCAGCGTTTCGCCTGCCAGATCGTGTCCTTGCAGCGTAATATCAGGCTGACCATCTGCCGGAGTATCCAGCACCACGACAGGCTGAGCGTCCCGCAGCTCTGCGGTTTCCAGCGTTGGGAAAGGTAGGACAAAGCTGGGCTGCACGACGATTCCTTCGTTGTCATGACCGATCGTCAGCACTGGTAGCGGGGTGCGGCTCGATCGCTTGCTCTCAATTAAAACAACTGACACTTCATAAGGAGCCGAAATCCGAAACTGCGTCTGAAAACTGCTCCAAAGTCTAGACATCTCGTCTAGCGATACAGGCTGGAGCGTAATCCGAATCCGATCGATCTGGTTCTGCAAATCGCTGTCGGGTAAGGCCGCTCGAATATCCGCAGGGTTTAAGATCGCGCTGTCATGTAATATCTGCATCGATCGCCCTAGAATCCGATGCCCTTGCGCGTCGTCGTTTTCGCGGCCGTAGGCAGTCAGCAAATAATACAGGTCGAGCGCCAGCGGCGGCTGTCCGGTTTCGCCCGGTTGGGTGCGGTTGGGTAAGTCGCGGTTGCGCCAAGCCGGATTGGGCGAGAGGTGGTACAAGAATAGGTTAACCTGGTTTGGGTCGTTGCTTTCCCGCGCTTTGTCGAGCGGACGGGTGGTCACTCCGCCACTGCCGAGTTCACTGCCCAAGCCACGGGTCAGTAGGTTTCGCAGCGTTGTTGTGACGGCAGCGATCGCTAAAGCTGTACTCATCGCGTTCCTCCCGGATGTCTCAGATCTTGTTGCTTCAAATAATCTTGCAGCGATAGTTGCGGAGTCGATCGCGATGGCTTAGGTCGATTCACAGCAGGCGATGTAGCACGCACTTCAATCCGTCCGATCGTCACCTGAATTGTAGGGATTGCCGCCGCTGAACTGCTCCGACGTTCTGCTGGCTCTGCGATCGGCTCTGCGGCTTCAGTTCTGCGGCTCAAAGGAGCGATTGTCGGAAGTGGATCAGGTTGGGGCTGGTTGGCTTGAGGTTGATTAGCTTGAGGCTGAGCGACTTGGATCAGCGGTGCGATCGACAGAACAGGCTGAACGATCGCCTGCTCGATCGGCTGAGGCTGGCTGTTTTGACGACTTTGGGGTGAAGGAATGTCTGAAGGTTGCGTTGCAGAACGGCTTTCACTAGGGCGATCGTCCGCAGACCGTTTGGTTGCAACACTCTCGGCTATTGGCTGAACTAAGGATGTTGAAATCTGAATATCAGTCAGACTATTAGTTTGAGAAACTAAATTTGCAGAACGGAATACAGGAACTAGAGAGGAACTGCGCGTTGGCAGGTTCGTTTGATTGGGTGCGATCGGTTCTAGCACGCTCAAGGCTGGTGCGATCGGATGCACTTGAGAAACAAGGTCAATTCTTTGGTGTGCAGGTTGTTCTCTTTCTGTTTCTAGAGGCTCGATCGAATGTTTAATCTGAGTTTGTTCTTGTTCAACTCGCTCAATCTTTTTGGCAGGCTGAGTGCTGTTTTCTAAAAACTGATTTTCTGCTAGCTGGAGCGATCGCGCCGTTGCGCTCAAGTTCAATCGCGTTAGTTCAACAAAGGGGCTAGTTGGCGGCAGATTGACCCGTTGGGAAGCCAGCGTCGTAGGCTGATCGTCTAATGAATCAATATCTTGACTCTCCTCAGTCTGGTCTAGCGGCTGGGTTAAAAATTTTCCAGGAGCATACAGCGGTTCGATCGCAGGCTGTATCGTTGGAGTTTCCCCCAGCGATCGGGCTGCCAATCTTTGCCAAAAGTCTGCCATTTTATCCGACCATCTCTAAATAGGCTTGTCGTCGGACGCTGCTCATCGCTAAAATATCTGCTTCTTGCCAGCCATAAAACCGTGCTAGCGTATGCACTTCTCGCATCAGTCGTTTGGCTTGGGCGCTGAGTTCTGTCCAGAAAAACGTGACAATATCGAACAGCAGTTTCCAATCGTGCTGACAGGCAGGACAGGTAAAATCTAGCCAGATTTCTGCCTGCGGATCGCGCTCTGCTAGCCGATCGGTGAGCTGAGTCAGAATAGCAGGCGGAAGGTCGATCGCTTCTCGCATCATCCCATTCTGGCTGACCTGACACAGACATCGCTGCGCCAATAAATTGCGGGCTATCTCCAGATCCGTACAGTGGGCGATCGCGATCAGATCGTGACTGGTGGGTAGCTTCACTCGCAGGTCAAAGTCCTCTAGCGTCACGCTAAATTCTGCGCCTGCGGCAAGTTCCCCTGTTAGCTCACCTCCTCGCAGCTCACCTCCTCGCACATCCGCCACATTCATCGCAAACTCTAGCCGTTCTCCGCACTGTGGACAGTCTGCCATTCCTTCTAGCTTGGAGCCAAACGTCAATTCTCGCAGCGTCAGCAGACAAATATCGCGTTGCCCGATACTGAGACTGGCAAGTTCATCCAGGCTTTTACCTGGAAACGCAGCCAAGAGCAAAGTCAGCGCCCGATCGATTGGATGCTGATGCTGCCCGGTTTCCCAGAGTTGCAGAATGTCTTGAGCCGAGAGAGGACGCATAAATTAGGCAGGCTCTAGGAAGCTTGGCTCTGTTGGCTCTGTGACTTCATAATCTCGTTCCCACCCTTCATTCTGAAGCTGAATACTTTGAATCGCAACTGCATTGGCGCTGGCATCTAGGTCTGGCATGGCGGTAAATTCTGAAACCCAGCAGCGAAACACTTTATAGGCGATCGCTACTTGCCCCGCCTCGTTCAGCGTTTCAATAATGATATCTTTGCGAAAGTCTTTGAGCGAAACTTCCGCGCCCAGCCCAGAGCCAAA
>JBBSFA010000235.1:0-5786 GCA_038239185.1 Elainellales cyanobacterium
CAGATGGCTAACCGCAAGTTCTTCGAGGCCCAAATGGATCGGTTCCTGCGCCCAGAAGCGCGGCTGAAGGATATTCAGACTCCAGCGTATCGGTGAGAACTGATCGACTCCAATCAACTCCATTCAAACTCAACCGCCCAAGCAAGCGCTGGGGAGTTAAGCTTTTAAGTCTGCATTCATCATTCAAAGCTCCTCCCCAAAATTTGCGCTGGCATGACTCCCCAAGAAATTGCTGATACTTTAGCTCAACAGTTCGAGCAGGCAGTAACCACGATCGTGCCTAGTTCCTGGCAGATCCAAACGCCCGATTTTCGGCTGCTGGTGCTGCTGTCGGATGACCAAACCTGGCTGCGTCTGCTGCTACCGATCGCCCCCGCCCAAGAAGCGGAACCCTTTCTAGCCCAACTGCTGGAAGCCAACTTCGACGACACTCAAGAAACCCGCTATGCGCTGTTTCAAGACTTAGTCTGGGGAGTCTTTCAGCATAGCTTGGCTAGCCTGACCTTAGAAGACTTTCAAGCCGCGATCGCCCGTCTCGTGACTTTGCACCAAAAAGGACTCACCGACAGTTTCAGTCAGCTAGCCGAACAGCAAGTTCGCCAAATTATTCGTGCCGCCAAACTGCAAGGGCAATCGCTGGAAACGACGCTGCAATCGCTCGATCGCTTCTACGAAGAAGGCGTGATGGGGGACATTGATGCGGGTAGTACTGCTCGTACTCAAGTCATGGACGCATGGCGCTATCAGCTAGAGCGCCTTTGGGATGAGGCTTGACGGGTTGCGATCGCTCAAAGCTTCCAGAATTTCACCTTCAGCAGATCGCGCGGGTGAGGCGTTGGCACGGTGACTAGCTCTAAATCCTGATTGGGCAACAGTTCCCAGCCATAGCCGCGAACTAAATGCGCTGCAAATAATTTCATCTCCAGCCGCGCAAATTCTTTGCCCAAGCACTCGCGGATGCCGCCGCCAAACGGTAAATAGCCATACTTCTGGCGATCGCTGGACTGTGCTTGGAGCTGCTCTGGACTGAAGCGATCGGGGTCAAAGCGATCGGGCTGCGGATAAAGCGCTGCGTCGTTATGAGTCGGACTGATTTGATATAGCACTGCCCAGCCTTCCGGGATCTGATAGCCGCCATAGTCGCAGCTCGCGATTACTTTGCGAAAGCCACCGCCGACGGGTGGAATCAGGCGCATTGCCTCGCGTAACACTTGCTCCAGATAGGTCATTTGCTTGAGCTGCTCTAGCGTTAGGTGATCCGCCGGAAACTGCTGCTGCTCGGCACGCAGGGTCGCTAGCACGGCGGGGTGCTGCCCAACCAGCAGACAAAAAGAGGCGATCGCAGAAGTCAAGGTTTCGTGTCCGGCAAACAGCAGCAGCAAAATCTGATCTTTCAGCTCTTCTAGGCTAAGTTTGCTGCCGTCTTCGTCTTCTGCCTGAATCAATAGACTCAGCGCATCGGTGTTTGATTCATCACTTAGTGTATTTTGGCTTTTACCTTGCAATCTCAGAAGAATATATTTTTCAATTTCTTTGAGCAGGCGATCGCGGCTGCGTTTCGCTTTGCCGAAGCGCGTCCAGGGTAAGTTTAACGGAATCGAAAACAGCCCTTCGCACCAGACTTCAAACTCATGTCCCAACTGTGTTTCAAACCCATCATCCAAACCCATCAGCAGCTTGCAGGCAACATCAAACGTGTAGCGACGTAGTTCTGGATACCAGGTCAGTTCTCCTTGCTGCTGCCATTGCTGCAAATAACGATCGGTAATGGTTGCCATTGCGGTGGTGTAGCTGGCTAAAGCACGCGGCAAAAAGGCTTGCGCCAGCAGCTTCCGGCGGTTTTGATGCACATTGCCCGTTTGCAGCGCCAGCGACAGAGAGCCTAGAAGCGCTTTCGTGCTAGGCGGCCAATTCACTACAAAAAACTGGTTCTCATGGGTCAGCACAAACCGATTGGCTTCAACGCCCTGCATGAAGATGGTTGGACTACCCAACAGCCGCGTTTTGAAGATCGCGCCATATTTCTGGTGACGCTTTTGGGCAAACTGAGCGTCCTGGAAAAAGCTAAGGGTTTCCCCCACGATCGGCAAGCCAAAGTTGCCGGGCGGCATGGGAAAAGTTTCTGGCAAGGAGGCATTTGTCATAGAGCGCGCACCGTTTCTAAGCTGTGAAAGCTATTCTGACATACAAAATTCTGGCGCTTGACAGTCCTTATCGCCTATCTCGATCGCATCAATCGCAGCGCAGTCATAAAGCTTGGTTGCAATAGTCTAGTCTAGAAGCCCCTTTGAACTTAAGCTTTTTCTTGTATCGCTTTTCGCATCGCCTTTTGTGCCGCCGCGCGATCGCACTTCTTTACAGGCGGCATTAAAGTCTTGATTTGGATAACTGGGTTCTAGGAGACACCATGATAGAAAAAATTTTACTTGCCAATTCTGGCACCGGACGCACCGAAGACATGCTGAAAGTGCTGATGGAAATCCCGATCGTTCAACGCGCCAATGTGACCGTCTTGCATGTGGTGCCGCACCAAGTCACCGCAGAGGGGATGACCGCCAAATGGGAAGAAGGCGGCAAAATGTTGGCAAATGCGATCCAGAAGCTCAACCTTGATCCCAGCCGCGTCAATGCGGTGCTGCGCGAAGGCGACCCCAAAGATGTAGTTTGCCGCGTGGCTGAGGAAGTAGACACGGACTTGATCATCATGGGATCGCGGGGACTGAAGCGCATCCAGTCGATTCTAGAAAACTCGGTAAGCCAGTATGTCTTCCAGCTTGCCGATCGCCCGATGCTGCTGGTCCAAGACGATATCAATGTCCGCAAAATCAGCCGCGTCTTGGTGGCGATGGACAAATCGACATCGGCGCAACAGTGCCTCAAATTGGCTGTTACCTTGCTGCGTGACGTGAAAAATAGCCAGATGATTTTGGTGCATACCAACCCCGACCTGAAGCTGAAACCGGGCGAAATTTCGGCAAATCCCAACGAAGATCCGGTACTGATTCCGGCAATCAACGAAGCGAAAAAGTGGGGCATTAACTACAAGTGCATCGCTCCAGAAGGGAAACCGGGCGATCGCATCTGCCAAATTGCAGAAGAGATGAACGTGGATCTGCTGATCCTCGGCTCCCCCGAACGCCGCCCCACGATCGCCAAAGCCCTCCCCGACCTCGATCGCCTCTTGGGACAGTCGCTCTCGGACTATGTGCGCGTCTATGCCAATTGTCCGGTGCTACTGGTGCGATCGCCTGCCTAGCTAGCTGAGATATCTGTAAGGGCGCGGCATTGGGGCGATCGGTTGTCGGTCAGTGCAAAAGATTGTTTGCCGAATGCCATGTCCTTACTATGTTTCAACCGATTCATCTGATTTGTGTTGATCATCGGACTCGAAACCTGTGTGTCCTAGCTGGATATGATGAAGACCTTGAGTTTCAAATAGTGCTGAATGGAGAGGTGTTCTGATGAGTCAAGTAAATTTTGATGCGATGAGCGATGCTGAGTTGAAGTGATACTTTTTGTCACATCGTCAGGATCAAACTGCTTTTCAGACCTATTTGGACAGGCTCAATCAGCGTCCACAGTCGGTTATTGCCAGCCCAAGTGATCCTGATTTTGATGAAAAAATTCAAGCCGCAATTCGACAGAAATTAGAAGCATCGCGTAGTAGCCAGCCAGCTAACAACGGGGAACGGACGGAATAAAGCTTTTCGCTCTGACTGTGGGTTGAGAGTAAAGCCGATCGGCTCCAGCACTCCAGTTACCAAAGGCGATCGCCTCAACGTCCTAGCACTGGGAACTACGCAAAATTACTGCCAGGAGACACAGAAATGACTGAAACAGCAGAAAAACTGAAAATTGAGCTTTCTCAACTCTCCATAGCGGAGCGTGCGGAACTTGCTTCCTTCCTGATTCACTCTCTAGATGAGGAGTCCGATTACGACGTAGAGAGTGCTTGGGATGTTGAATTAACGTGAAGAATGCAGGAGATCAATGACGGAACTGCTTCTAGTCAGCCATCTCACCAAGTATTTACTGGGTTAAGAGAGAAATACCTGTGAAGCCCGTCATTATCCACAGTGAAGCGATCGAAGAGCTAGATGGTGCAATTTCCTACTATGAAGATCAGAAAGTAGGTTTAGGGCTTGATTTTTTGGATGAGATGGAACGAGTTCTTGGCAAAATTCAGCAGAACCCCAATTTAGGAGCAGTCTATAAAGCCACAGGGTTGCGTCGATATGTTATCCAACGGTTTCCTTTCCTGAGCTTCTACACAGACCTTGAGGCGTTGATCTGGGTAGTTACAATTGTGCATGGAAAGCATAGACCCGATTATTGGAGACGACGACATATAGAGTAGTATCAAGCACCAGCTAACATGCTGCACACTGACCGTAAGATCAAAGAAATTCTGCCCATCAGCCCTATGAAGTGAACTGACAGACAGAATTCTGCTGGTGCGATCGCAAAGCGCTGGAGATGCTAACCTAATCCTTAGAAACACTTTTATCAAACCTGGGCAAAGCCTAATGCTTACGGCTGTCCCTGTTGCGCTGACACGTTCGTAATTGTTCTGATTTCGCGACAGGCAGGAATCCAGCCCTGGGTGTCTTGATGGCGAGTCGTCGTAAATGCAACTGCACCCTGGCTATTGAGACACTCGTAGTAAGCTGCGTTAATTTGCACTGGAGTACTGTCACGATGACCAATCGTGCGACAGCTCTTTTCCCTAGACTCCACTATCTCCGAGCTGGTGGTCGTAAATTCAGTATTGCCGTTAGTGTCGTAGCACTGATAGTAAACGGTTTGAGATTGAACAGGTACAGGCACTACATAAGGAACTTCTCGGCAGCCCTGTTGCCAGCCGATCGTTTCCTGGGGATTCGTCGTCACGTAGGCAATGCTGCCGTCCAGGTTATAGCAATCGTATTGCACAACAGGCTGGACTTCCACCACAGGCTGAGCATCTGACTTTGCTTCGCGAGCCAGTGCGGTTTGAAGCGGCAATCCAGTCATTCCTAAGCTGCTTGCAGCAAAAACTGCGATCGAAACAATAGACTTGAGCTTCATAGTTCTTTCAGTATTCAGGTTAAGAGGGCATCCGTTTTTACTGTATCTCACAAAATTGGCAGATTTCCAGGCTCAAAAGGAGTCGATCGCCCGCCGTTAGAAGCTTTCCCGCCAGTTTCAGCGTTTAGATAGGCAGAAGTTGCAAAAGAAAAGGCGCTCTTTCAGAACGCCTCGACCAAATATTGAGTCATTGAATTGACTAGTTTCTATTTGTTAGGCTGCGGGGTCATCCGGAGATAAGGCTTGACCACCGTATAACCCTTGGGAAACTTCTGCTCCAGTTCTGCGGCATCGGTGATTGAAGGCACAATCACGCAATCTCCGCCATCTTCCCAATTCACAGGGGTCGCAACGCTGTGGTGATCCGTGAGCTGAAGCGAATCGATGACGCGCAGAATCTCAGCAAAATTGCGTCCGGTGCTGGCAGGATAGGTCAGCGTCAGCCGCAGTTTTTTGTTGGGGTCAATGATGAAGACCGATCGCACCGTCAACGTATTGTTGGCGTTGGGGTGGATCATGTCATACAAGTCAGACACCTTGCGATCGGGATCTGCCAAGATCGGGTAGTTAAGGGCTGTCCCTTGAGTTTCCTCAATATCGCTCACCCAACCCTTGTGAGAGTCTACGTCGTCTACGCTTAACGCGATCGACTTAACGTTGCGCTTGTCGAATTCTGGCTTGAGTTTGGCAACCATGCCCAGCTCTGTCGTGCAAACGGG
>JBBSFA010000236.1:0-5777 GCA_038239185.1 Elainellales cyanobacterium
GCAATATTTTTTCGACTAGGATTTCGTGATCCCAACTGTCCCCCATGTCGTAGGTGTAGAGGAATTTAAACTTTTCTCCCGCGACGAGTTTGCTGAGCTTGGCGGCGTTCTCGTTGCGAACCTCGAAATCATATTCGGGCATGGGCTGACCGTAATCAACTCCATTAATTGTGAACTGATGCATATGCGAATCAGTCCATCCCATTGCGATCTGGATGATGTGATGAAGCTGCTCTAGGTTGGCTGTATCAAGTAGCTGCACTCTGCGCCAAATGGGAGGTTTCGCGCCTTTGAGCGTGATTTTGAGTTGATACACCGATTGGGAGGTTGCCGATTTACGAGGTGCCATTGTCGTTTGGGGCGCAGTCGCTAGCATCGGGATCTATTTTACCAGTTCAAGCTGTTTGGGGTGAATTTCGTCTCAAATGAGATTTGCTTGTTTCTTTTGGGTCTAATGAAAAGACTTAAAGTCTCAAAAGAGATAGGTGAAATTCAACTTCACTCCAGCGTTCATTCTTGACTGAGAGACTTGTCTGAAATGAGTCTATTTATCTTTTTGTTGGTCTTACAGAGAGACTTATAAATCTCATGTGTAGACCTAAAAAGAGATTAGCAAGTCTAATTTGAGATATAAGATCAAGGGTTTGGTTGGGCGATCGCGTTATAGTCAATCTGACGCAGCATTTTGAAGAGGAAGCCGCCGTGATGATTGATTTGCGAAGCGATACTGTGACGCAGCCGACTGCTGAGATGCGGCAGTTCATGGCAGATGCGGCGGTTGGGGATGATGTGTATGGGGATGATCCGACGGTGAATGCGCTGGAATCTTATGTGGCGGAGCTGTTGGGGAAGGAAGCGGCGGTTTATATGCCGTCGGGGACGATGACGAACCAGATTGCGCTGCGGGTGCAGACGGAGCCGGGGGATGAGGTGGTTCTGGAGGCGGAGGCGCACATTTATTACTACGAGGGGGGTGCTCCGGCGGCATTGTCGGGGGTGATGTGTCGCTTGGTGCAGGGGCAGAAGGGGATTTTTGGGGCAGAGGATTTGCGACGGGTGCTGCGTCCAAGTGATTCGCATTTTCCCCAGACGAGGCTGGTGTGTCTGGAGAATACGCATAATCGGGGGGGTGGGCGGATTTTTCCGCTGTCGGAGATTGAGGCGATCGCGCAGGTGTGTCGGGAGCGATCGCTGCGGCTGCATTTGGATGGGGCGCGGTTCTGGAATGCTTGTGTGGCGACTGGAATTTCGGAGGCGGCTTATGCGGAGGCGTTTGATACGGTTAGCGTTTGTTTCTCGAAGGGGTTGGGGGCACCTGTGGGATCGGCTTTGGTGGGCACGGGGGAGATGATGGCGCGAGCGCGAAGATTCCGCAAAATGTTTGGTGGGGGGATGCGGCAGGCGGGAATTATTGCGGCGGGTGCGTTATATGGATTGAAATATCATCGAGAACGGTTGGAAGTAGATCATGCCAATGCCAAAATGCTGGCGGTGGGATTAAGTCAGATCCAGGGAATTGAGCTGGATCTGGCGGATGTGCAAACTAATATGGTGGTGTTTCAGACCGAGGGTTCGGCACCTCAATTGGTCGATCGCCTGCTGGAGAAAGGGGTGGGGATGCTGGCGGTGGGGGAGCATTCGGTGCGGGCGGTGACGAATTTGATGGTGTCTCGATCGCAGATTGAGGAGGCGATCGGGCTGGTTGAAGTAGTACTGGAGAACTAAAAATGAGGTGATTTGCCTTGGAAATTTTAGTCCAAATTTAGTCCAGCTAAAAAAGCAATCTTCTGAAATTCCTTCATATCAGGAGTTATAAGACTCTGATTAGTTGCGGACACCGCAACTAATCAGAATGATATAAGCGGATTTGAAGCCCCTCATGATACCTAAAGCGAAGTGGCAGCAGTCAAGCGCTGGGGTACACCTCAACCTGCTAAGAGATTTAAGAGATGAGCGATCGCACCTGAAAATACTTCAGGTCAAAAGCAAGCAAAAATATGCATCAAGATCGCAGTAAATCAGCAATTTCTTTGTAAGCCTGAGTGAGGCGATCGCCCAAAATCTGAATCACTGCCGACTGAAAAGCGGCTGCAACATCGGGCTTCTCTTGCTGCATCTGGCGGAAGTTTGCCGTTGAGAGACGATAGAGGGTGCTAGGAGCGTCAACTGTGGCAGAGGTTTGGTGAGGGAAGTTGCGAAAAAAGTCCAGTTCTCCGACTAAATTACCTGCCCCTAGGGTCTGGATACGGCGGGTTTGCCCCTGCTGTTCAAAAGAAACTGTAACCTGCACAAACTGACGATTGTTTGCCAAGCTGAAATCAAGCTGTTGGGCTTGCTGAATGGCGGCAAAGCTGCCAAATCGATTCTGTAAATATCTGGCGGTTTCTCGCGTCAAGGTTTCGCTGCTGTTCGTTGCCTGAAGCAGCGTCATCTTTTCCCCTTGACCTAGAGTTAAGGTTTCATCGGTAGAGCTGGAAAGCAACGCTCCAGAACGATCCATCACAAAGGCAATCCCAGAGTCCCCAAGGGATAGCTTGGCAAGAAATTGGCGGAGTTCTTGCAACAGCACTACATCTGTCGCACAGACCCCAAGCAGGTGGTTGCTTTTCCCATATACGGGTTCGCTTGCCGTAATTGTAGGTAGTCCGGTAGCAAAATCAAGATACACTTTACCCCAAGTAGGACGTCCAGCCTCTACCGCAGCTTTATACCAGGGACGTTCACGTGGGTCATAGGGGCCTAACCGCTTGAACAAGCCACCTTGATTTCCATTGTCATCCATTCTGTGGAAATCTAGGTTGTAGAGAGATGTGGCATTGCTGGCACCTAGAACAATCTTCGATTGACTGCCTTCTGCATAACGGAAGGCAAGCAAAAACTGCTCTTTCTCGTCGCCACAGTAGGATGCATAGATAAAATCCGACACCTGCAACTGCCGCAAAAACTGCACCGCATTGCTGGCATTCACCATGTCAAGTTGCCCTTCGGCAAAGGTGGCAGCATTAATTCGGTTGAATCCATGCGGACTGTCTAGATAGCTTTTCAACTCACCTTCAACGCGGGCACTCATTTCGCTGCGAAGCTTTCCCGCCATTTCATTGACCGCTTGCTCGCCATTGCGGAAGGAGAGATAGCCCACCAACCCCACAGCACCCAAAATCTGGAGCACAAAAGGTACAATCAGAATTGCCCGAAGGGGAACTCTTGTCAGAAAGGATCTAATGAAGGGGGCAGGGGGGGTTGTTCTCATTCCTATCGTGGCGAACGGAAATGTTCTAACTTCTTAAAAAGTTGAAGAGAAACCAGACATTTTTATTTGTTATCCATGAAACACACGAAATCAAATTTTCTACAGGGTAAAAACCTTAAGCCTTTGCTCAGAGATTATCATAGATCCAACTAGGCTCATGTTACCAGAACGGACTGGAATTGTCTGAGTGCACCCCACTCCTTGTCCGAATGGGTCGTGGCATCTTGGCAAGTGGGCATCGAGATTGGGGTATGGCAACGATTCGCGTAAAAAAGGGCCATTTGATCTAAATCCTGATTTTGAAAGGGATTCAGATCATGAAGCGCCTTAGACAACAATGGTTCATTCGGGCAAGAACTCAGCGCCCAGGGTTTGTTCCAGGCTATAAGGACAGGCGGCTGGAAAGACTGCTTCAGGGAGGTTAGTGTCTTGAATTGCCAGGTCAATCCCGTCTTCATAGCCCCGTTGCAAGGCTTCCGGTAAATAGGGCTGAAGGCTAGGGTTTTCTTCCAAGTGCTGCCTAATTCGCCGACGTTGTTCTCGAATCGTCGATCGCCAGCTATTGCTGCGTTGCTCTGATTGATAGTGCCATTTCAGCAAATGTCCCAACAGAATGCCTAACCGATTGCGAAGCTCTTGTTTTTCTCGTTTCCCCAACGATTCGATCTCCTCAACCAGGTTTTCGATATCCAAGTGTTCCCATTTTCCAGCTTTCAGATGTTGGGCTTGTTGCTGTGTCCAGGCATAGAAGTCTGTGCTGTAGGCACTCATTCCCCGTCCTCCCGTGTTTCAAGCAGGTCTACTTCTGGGTCTGTTTGAAAATTAGAGAGAAGCTGCCCAGCCCATTACTAATTTTCAAATCTTTGCTCACTTTCTTTATGGTCTCAAATTTGCTCAACTTGCTCAACTTATGGTTGCAGTCACATGTTGCTTTATCGCAAAATTTGCGACTCCTTCAGAAGCCACGCAACTGCTTCGCCCCAACTACAATTGAAACTATCCGCGTATCCGGCATGAAGTAGAACTATCTCTATGACAACGCTGCTCATCCAAACTGAAAATACCCCTCTAACGGTCAACCTTCCCTCGATCGCCCCAATGAACCCTGAGCAGTTTTACGAATTCTGCCAAGCGAATCAGGATCTCCGCGTCGAACGCACTGCCACTGGGGAAGTGATTATCATGCCACCCGCCTTCTCCGATACAGGCAACCGCAACCTCAAGATCTCTCAACAGCTTGCAAACTGGGCGGATCAAGACGGTACGGGTGAATCTTTTGACTCCAGCACAGGCTTCACCCTCCCCAACGGAGCCACGCGATCGCCCGATGCTTCCTGGATTAAGCTCGATCGCTGGAACGCACTGACCGATGAGCAAAAAGCCTCCTTCGCACCCATTTGTCCAGATTTTGTCATAGAGCTACGGTCTTCCAGTGATACCCTCAGCAGCCTACAAGCCAAAATGCAGGAATATATGGACAATGGCGCATTGCTAGGCTTTCTCATTGACCGCAAGCATCGCACAGTTCACCTCTATCGTCCCAACCAAACACCTGAGCTTTTAGATGCCCCTACCTCTGTCAGCGCTGACCCAGAACTCTCTGGATTTATCTTAAATATGACAAAGATTTGGTAGAGGAGAGCAGGTTTTAGCTGAAACAGCAGAAGCCTCACGCCATAATCTCTAATTTGGCGTTGAGATGAATGCGAGCAAGTTGACGACACTCCTCTGACCAATGCGCAAAGCGCAAGGAAAGAGGAGATGGAGGAAACGAGCAATTACTTGTCGGAAGAATCAGAAATCTTTCGCTTCAACGACCGAATCAATTCTCTGACTACATCCGTTTGGGTTCTGCCCGACTGTTGGCAATAGCGCTTAAGCAGCTCCATCTCTGACTCCTCAATTCTAATGTTGAAAGTTGTTTTAACCATTGAAATGTAATGCTGATTGCGTTACAATACTAACATGAGAACCGCTTACCAATACCGCTTACGTCCAACCTCTAGCCAGATCGCCACAATGAGCGAATGGCTAGAATTATTGCGGAGGCAGTACAACTACCGACTGGGTGAGCGGTTCAGTTGGTACGAGCAAAATCGCTGTGATGTGAACGCCTGCCCTCTCATCTGCCACCTAAGCGAACTGAAAGATAATCCCGACTTTTACTCCCAAAAGCGCGACTTGGTTCACTCCAAGCGACTTTTCCCTGAGTGCAAAAAGATTCATTCCCAAGTGCTTCAGAACTGTGTAGAGCGCGTTAAGAAAACGTTCGACAGGTTTCTCTCAGGAGATGCCAACGGCAAGAAATCAGGGAAACCTCGCTTTAAGGGACAAGGGCGATATCGCTCATTTACCTTTCCGCAGGTCAAGCAGGACTGCATCAACGGCAGGGCAAACGCATCTTAAATGGGGAGAGACCTCTCTGGATAGATTTTAGGTGCGATGGTGAGAGAGGATAGGCTAAACCCCATCCATGCCTCCCGATGAAACTTAAACCCAAAACCAAGCTAGTTGAGCATTTTAGCGA
>JBBSFA010000237.1:0-5765 GCA_038239185.1 Elainellales cyanobacterium
AGGGTTGTAGAACTCAGTGCCAATCGGACAAATGCGCGTCTGACCGATTTGATAGATCTCTTTTGGATCACGCTCCTCGATCGGGATTTGGGTGCCGTCTTTGAGTCCAAAGTCGATCGTTGAGAGCGGTGCAGCAACGTAAAAAGGCACATTGTGCGCTTTGGCAATAATTGCTAAGCCATACGTGCCGATTTTGTTGGCAGCATCGCCGTTTGCGGCAATGCGATCGGCTCCCACTACGACCGCATCAATTAAGCCTTGCTTCATGCAGTGCGCTGCCATGCTGTCGGTAATTAAAGTCACTGGAATTTTCTCCTGGACGCATTCCCATGCCGTCAGCCTTGCGCCCTGCAACCGGGGGCGAGTTTCGTCGGCGTAGAGTTTTTCTAACCTGCCTTCTCGCCATGCCGATCGCACGACCCCCAGCGCTGTGCCATAGCCTGCGGTTGCCAGTGCGCCTGCGTTGCAGTGAGTCAGCAGCCGGAGCTGATGTGGGGTTTTGGGGAGAGCGCTCAGCCCGTGGTCACCGATCGCCTGACAGGTTTCGATATCTTTGGCGTTAATCGTCTGTGCGGTTGCCAGCAGCGTTTTCTTGAGAAAATCTACAGGACCTACCGTTTGCCGAGCCGTTTTCATCATCTGCTCGATCGCCCAAAACAGATTGACTGCTGTCGGACGGGTTGCACTTAGCTTCTGGGCGACTGCCTCTAGCTGAAGCAAAAACTCGTCGCGATCGGTCGTCTGGATTTCTCGCGCTCCCAAGTACATGCCGTAAGCAGCCGCTACGCCGATCGCAGGCGCACCGCGCACAATCATGGTTTTAATTGCCACTGCCATATCATCGCTGCGGCTAATCTCCACCACTTCAAAGCTAGTTGGTAAATGATTTTGATCAATGAGCCGCACATGATCGTTGTACCAAATGACCGGAAGAACCTGGTTGATGTTAGACATAATTCTGTCTGAGCAGTAAAAAACATGTGAGGACTTCAGTTAGTTCTAACTATATCTGGCGATCGCAGGCGTGTCACATTTGAATATTGAAGGAATATTGAAGCGCGCCAGCTATGAGGCTGAAGAATTTTCTCTAAAAAAGGATATATTAGTCTTGTAACCTGGGGTCACAAAACAACGCTGACTCAGCAATGTTTCGTAGACTTATCTGTATAAACCTAGAGGCTGCACAAGTCTCACAGGTTCAAAAGGTTGATCTGCTCACTTATCTCATCCCCAACTCTGCTTGGCTTTAGCTGCCCTGAAACTCTCTTTCGAGCAAAACTTTAGACAGGCGCAAGCACTTAGACGATCGCTGCCCCCCTCTGGTCTAGTTTTGCTGTCTAGCTTTGTGGTTCAGTTAGGAACCGCAATATCCAAATCGCTATTTACATCTCTCGGCTCATCAGGAGCCGCATTTCTGTGTGCATGGCTGGCAGCGATTTTACTGCTGGTGATGTGGCGACCCCGCTTCCAAAATCACCGCTGGCAAGATTATCTGGCGGTTGGGGCATTGGGGCTAAGCATTGCCTCAATGAATCTGGCGATTTATGCCGCGATCGATCGAATTCCGCTGGGGGTTGCCGCAACGCTGGATTTTGTCGGACCTTTGGGAGTGGCGATCATCGGTTCTCGGCGCATCTTGGATTTAGTGTGGGTGGCGATGGCAGCCGCTGGAGTGATGTTGCTGGCTCCTGGGTTTGGTGGTTCGGCACTTGATCCAGTAGGAGTAGAATTTGCGCTATTGGCTGGGCTGTGTTGGGCAGGCTACATTTTGCTGTCGGTTCCAGTGGGGCGGATGATGCCTGGGGGCGCAGGGCTGGCTCTGGCAGTCGCGATCGCCGCTCTGATGATGGCTCCGTTCGGAATGCAGAGCGGCATGACTCTACTGAATCCTGGAATCCTGAGCATGGGACTCATAGCAGCTTTTCTCACGACCGTTCTGCCCTATTCGCTAGAGTTTGCAGCGCTGAAGCGGATGGCTCCCCGCAATTTTGGCATCCTGATGAGCATCGAACCCGCGATCGCTGCCCTGGTTGGCTTTGTGTTCTTGCACGAAGAGCTAAGTCTGCGAACACTGCTGGCAACTCTTTTGGTTACAACGGCGGCGATCGGCATTACGCTATGGGGTAGACAGTTCTCAAACCACTAAAGCCATGGAATTCTTCGCCATTCTGCTCTCTAGCGTCCTGGGAATTCTGTCGCCTGCTGGACTAGTGGTCGATAAGGTTGCGGAAGACGCGATTCGCCACCAATTCAGCTCGATCGAAAAGCTTGCCGTTCGCGTAGACAATGCGCCGAGCTACCGCTTTTTGCAGGGCAAAGCCGATCGCGTCCGAATTGCCGGACGAGGGCTATACCCGATCGAGGGAGTCAGGATTGCCGCTTTGGAGCTAGAAACTGACCCGATCGCTGTCAATCCTGCTAGCCTTCGGACGGGAAAACCTCAGCTCGCGCAACCCCTGCGGGCAGGAGTGCGGCTGGTGCTGACTCGGCAAGACATTAACCAGGCGCTCCAATCGCCCGCGATCGCCAATCGCTTTCGCGATCTGAGCCTGAATCTGCTTGCGAATGGCGCATCTCAACAGCTCCAGCGCTATACGCTGGTTGATCCGCAGGTAGAATTTTTAAGCAACGATCGCCTTCGGCTCCAGGTGACTTTGGTAGGACAAGCCAGCAATCAGCACGATCGGCAAGCCATTGTGGTTGAGTCAGGAATTGCGATCGCTCAAGGACATCAGATTCAGCTCATTGACCCGCAAATGAGTCTAGATGGACAGCCTGTGCCCTCCCAGCTTGTCAGCCTGCTGATTGGCGGACTTAGCGATCGGCTAGACTTAGACAAACTGACCGATCGGGGTATCACTGCCCGCATTCTGAAACTAGAGATAATGCCTGATGGTGTGGCGATCGCCGGATTTGTTTCTCTCGATCCAGCCGTCACTTCCGGAATCCAGCCAAACGGCGGTGTAGTTCCCTGAAATTCATATCTCCATCGTGCCCAGTCTCCTGCTTTTTAAGCTGGGAGGCTGGGATTTATTCCAAGGAGGCTCCTGTATGGAAGACCGCTCTACCCCAGATCGTTCTACGCCCAATCCTGCTCCGCAAGCTCAGATCCCTGAGCCGCTTGCTGAGCGATCGCCTCGCCAAAAGCCTCGCTCCATTCCGATCGGCATTCTGGCAGGACTTTCAGCGGTTGGGCTGATTGCTGGGGGAAGTGTTGCTTGGTGGACTTGGAACGCAGGCAAGTTTTCCACACCTGCCACCCAATCTTCCGCCTTCACTAGCCAGCCAGCGGCTCCGTCCTCCGCTTCACCGACTGCGCCGATCGAAAAAACAGTCCAGCTCTACTGGCTCAAAGACAAAGGCACTGCTTCAGAGAAGCAGCTTCAGCTCACCGCGACTCCTGCTTCCATCATTGCCGAGCAGTCTAAAGACTTGTTGAAAGCTGCGGTTGAAAAAGTCTTGCAACGACCTGCTGACCCAACTCTCGCCTCTGCGATTCCGCCTGAGACTAAGCTGAACAGCCTCGTAATCAAGAGCGACGGCATTCATATTGATCTTTCTAAAGATTTCACCACGGGCGGCGGCAGCACTGGCATGACAGGTCGGCTTGGGCAGGTGATCTACACGGCAACCACGCTCGATCCGACTGCGCCCGTTTGGATCGCGATCGACGGCAAACCGCTAGAGACATTGGGCGGCGAGGGGCTAGTGATTGACCAGCCCATGACTCGCGCCAGCTTCGACCAGAACTTCCAGTTCTAATCTGAGCCAGCCAGTTCTAATCTAAGCCCGGTCTAAACCCTAATGCTTGGCGGTCAAGGTGAAGGCGCGGAAATGCTTGGCTTGCTCCTCAATGCGGCTGGCGATGCGATCGCACACCAGGTTACAAAGCTCAAAGCTGAGATGATCGTCAATGCTGTAGTAGGCAGAAGTGCCTTCGCTGCGGCGGCTAAGAATTCCGGCTTGCAGCATCACCTTCAGGTGTTTTGAGACGTTAGCTTGGCTGGTGGCGGTCGCTTCGACCAAATCTTGGACGCATTTTTCGCCGTCGCGCAGTAGGTTTAGGATGCGTAATCGCATGGGTTCGCTCAACACACTGAAGTATTCAGCTACCTGCTGCACAACTTCGGATGGCACAGATTCTGCCGATTTCATGCAATCTTATTCCGTAAGGATTGATCCCCAAATTGTAGCACTCAACTTTTCTATGGCAATAGAGTGATAGAGAAGATGAGGTAGAAATATCACGAAAGCCCTAAAAGATCTAGATGCTAGGAGTACCCGATCGGGTACTGTCTAATTGGGCAGCTCTCTTACACGATGTTGATAGATATTGGTTGCTGCGATAAAGATTGACAGTAAATATTTTCAGCAATCCGCCTATAGGCAATCTATTTTATCAAACTAGGAGATTAAGATGACAGCGGAAATGGTCGGTCAGCAGTTCACTGCTGCTAGCAATAGTGAATGTGCCCCCACCGCCGTCAGAAAGATGGGGATGTTTTTACAAGATCCATCTTTACCAAAACTTCATGATAATTACGATTTCCCGATCGAAGAAGACTATCTTAGAGGCACAGGTTCTAGCCGGGTTGTCATTCAAGATACCGATGAATTTGGCTCGGAAGTCTTCTCAAGCCTAAATTGGGCAACTGAAGCCGATCTTCTCGTTTGAACATTTTGAAAGCCAAGGCTTAGCAGATAATCCTCAGTTTCACCAAGTCAACACCTTTGCGGTGATCAGCCGGACGCTAGACTTTGTTGAAGAAGAAATTGGTCACAAACTGATCTGGAAAGATGGTGCCGCCTTGATCGTTCGCCCTCATGCGTTTGAAGGCATGAACGCTTATTATGATCCACAATCGCCTTCCTTAAACTTTGGCTACTTTACAACCCTCTTCCGGCGCGCCCCGGTCTGGGTTTGCTTATCCCATGATGTCGTGACCCATGAGCTGGGACATGCCATTCTGGACACGTTTCGACCGTTCTATATTTATAGTAGTGACCTGGATACCTCTGCCTTACATGAGTCCTTTGCTGACTTAATGGCAATGTTCTCAGCGCTGCAATACAAGAGCTTGGTTAAGCATCTCTTCCGAGAAACGCAAGGCGACATGCGCGATCCAAGCCTGATTTCCAGACTGGCTGAAGAATTCGGTCTGGGAATTTTTGGGGCGGGTGTCTCTTATTTGCGATCGGCTCTGGAAGGTGCCGATTATGCGACTGATACGCCCAAAGAACCCCACGCCCGTTCAACCATCTGGACGGCAGCTACCTATGAGATCCTGGAGCGACTGGTTCAAGAAAAATATCCAATGGGCTTTGCTCATACGATAGATGGCTTTGGGGCGTTTTCGGAAGCGCTGGTCAATGCAACCCGCTGGATCAAAGGAATGCTGCTGCGCGCCCTCCACTATACACCGCCCAACAGTCTAACAATGCCGATACTGGCTCGGTTAATATACGAAGCAGATGCACGGGTGTTTCCGGCTGACAGCCGATTTCGCGACATTGCTAAGGAAGTTTTTCAAAAGCGCAAAATCTGGAACGATGCCCTGGATCTGAGCCTGCCGGATGCCAGCGTGGGTCAAGCCTTCCAAGGATACGAAGCCGTTGATCCGGCTACCCTATCTCGGCTGATCATCAAACATGCGGATGCCCTGCGGATTCCAGATAATATTATTCGTTTGCTGCAACCTCGCCTCATCACCACCACGCGACAGGTTGATACCGTCAACGAAGGAGGCGCTTGTTCGGGTAGAACT
>JBBSFA010000238.1:0-5731 GCA_038239185.1 Elainellales cyanobacterium
GCCTTTTAATTATGTGTAGCTTCATATAAAAATGGTATAAGTCTGCTTTGCGCCAAAAGCCAAGGGTCTCATAGAGGTGAAGAACTGATAGATAAGCAAAGTAGGGAATGCGGGCGATCGTTTCCAGGACATAAAAGCGCGGGTAGGGACGATTCTGGTACACCACATCTGTGATGAATACCAAGATGCCGACAAACGATCGAATCAGAAATTTCATGGTCAACCTCTCTAAAGTCGGAGCAAAAGCGGCGTAGTGATCCTCTCTGTCTCCGTCAGACAGTTAATACGTAAAGGTCAATGCTCAGAGTCAAGAGATCCTTCAGAGAGTATCAACAAGAATGTTAGGTTTGCCATCGCTTTGAGGGCATGAGGTGTGGCAGCAGGCATAAACACGAAGACTCCTGGTTCCAGGACAATTTCTTTGTCTTCAAGGGTTAACATTCCCTGCCCTTCAATCACATGCACCGTAGCGTTGCGAGGAGACGCATGTTCAGCGATTTCCGTCCCCGATGCTATGGACATTAGCACGTACTGGCAGTTAGCATCCTTCAGTAGAGTTTTGCGCTGCACTCCAGTTTTGGGGTATTCAATCATGTCGGCTAGGCTAATTGCGGTTGCCTTCAATGGCAGTGTGGGTGTAGTCATAAGGTACTCCTTGGATTTGCGAATTATGGAAAAACGATTTTGGCAATCGGCGCATGTCCCAGAAAAAGATAGGCGGCCGATCGCAGCACGCTTTCGGAGTAAAGAATCTTCTGAATATCTAGACTGGGCGCACGTTTGGCAGTGGCATTATAGGTTGCGATTTCTCCTTCTAGACTAAAGTCACTGTTAGTCAGGTAGTGATCATTGTCATGTATTGCCTGAAAAATGAAGTTATAGATAGGATTGAGTCCTAGTGTCGTGTCATAATTCTCGGCAGACACCCAAATATGACTTTGCTTAATATCGGCAAACATATCTACGACACTGGGATAACGCTCATACCATGAGAACTCTACGTTCAATGATAGAGTTTGGTATTCGTCCCAGAGCCAGTCACAAAATTGTGCGATCGTTGCGTCGGAAATCTCGGCGGGGTTGCTTTCCAAATAGAGCCTGGCAAGAACTTCGACTTTTACCGATGCTGAGCTTGATTGAATACGCTGAAGCGGGTTGTTTATGCCGATCGCCATATCTTGCCTCTGATGAACGATACGCCCTCATCTTACACGGTCTTCTCAATGGGTGCCTGGTCAAGTTCAGATCTCATCCTTTTGATAAGCAGTACTGGCACTCGTGCCCATAGACGAGTCCTCAATGGAAATTAATCACCGCTGCATAACAACCCCAGTGCAGCGGACTGCCAGGATCTGCGGGTGGAGTTGCGAAGGTTATTGGCAGCCGCTGACCGGGATCGTTAGACGTAAAAGATTCCTCTTCAAATATGTTTTTTAGTAAGCCTATTTCTCTCGAAGGCTGGTTCTGCCCTAGAGAAATGTGGGATATCATATTTCTCTAGGGCAGAACCGGTGAGTTAGAATTGAGATTAGCTGTTAGGAGGCAAGGTGGTATGGCTTCAGCATCTAATGGACAGGCAGCTATCATTCGTACAGAGAGAGGTCTAACGATCGCAGGTACGCGCATTACGCTCTACGATGTGATGGATTATTTGACCGCTCAATATCCACCTAAGTTTATCCGTGGTCTTTTCAACTTGACTGACGAGCAAATTGATGCTGCCCTGACATATATTGAGGCGCATCGTAGCGAGGTTGAAGCGGAGTACCAAACTGTCCTAAGAGACGCAGAAGAAATTCGACAGTACTGGGAAGAGCGTAATCGTGAACGCTTGGCTCAGATTGCAAGGCTACCACCACCGCCCGGTCGAGAAGCTGCTTGGGAAAAGCTACAACAGCAAAAAGCCAAACTGCAAGCCAAGCTCAATTCTCAGGCATGATTCTTCTAGTTGACCATAACCTGGAAAGACACGCGCTGCTTTTTTCAGGCAGCATCACCAACCAGGGCTGGCCTGAGTTTTTCACAATTCGCTTTATAACGCTCGAAGAGGTGGCATTGTCAGTCGAGAGCAGCGATAGAGCCGTTTGGCGGTTTGCCCAATCAAATCAGATGATTCTGCTGACAGCCAATCGGCGGATGAAGGGGAAAGATTCGCTAGAGCAGGTTTTACGTGAGGAGAATACGCTAACTTCCTTTCCAGTCATCACGCTCGGAGATGCCGATCGGTTTTTGAATGATGCTATCTATCGAGAACGGTGTGTCAATCGCTTGATTGAGATTGTACTTTACATTGAGAACTATATGGGCATAAATCGAATATTTATTCCATGAGGAGATGCGTCACAGACTGGGGTTGAGCAAGTCTAACAATTTCAAACGCAGCAGATGATTCAAAACTGATGGTACTGAGTTCGAGGTTATCACTATGACTTTACAGCTCAAGCTCTCTCTAAAATATCCCTACTGTGTATACACATCTCCTACTCAGTCTCGAAATCCTGCATTCGCCCCCTAAATCCCCCAATTCGGGGGGACTTTGAAACGACAGCTCGGATTAAAAGTCCCCCAGAATTGGGGGATTTAGGGGGCTAGACAACGTTGAGCGATCGAGCAAAGACTTATGTATACACGGTAGCTAAAATATCCAGGGGATTCGATCGCGGCCTCAAAGATGTTCAAGCCATGTACGAACAGAAATTATTTTCTCTGAAAGAGCTACGGGACTACTTTGAAGCGATCGCACCCGAATTAATCCGATTCCCCTCTCTTGACCCTGATGTGCTTAGAAATAAGGTCGAGAACTTCATCGATCGGTTTGGAGATAACACCGAGGAGAATCAGCCATGAATCTAAATGAATTGCCAGGAGCAGAGTTAATTTTACCTGGACTAGAGGATCTTCACAAGGGTCAGATGAATACAGTTGGGGCATTGTTAGTGACGATCGCAGCAACCCGCTTAACCGAAGCAGGCTTAGATGTCCCGAAGGATTATCTAGTTTCAGAGCCAGAACTGAGTTTGTATGCCCGTCTTCAAGAGGAACGAGACGATGCCTCTCCTTACTTTAATGCTTTGCTAAATAGCCTCAGTAGCTTTTGCGATGCGCTTGAACTCTTAAAAGTTAAGAAAGCAACGCAACTCTAGATTTCAACTTGTCCACTAAACTGGTTTTCTGATCCAGCGAGGCCCGTGCATTAAGCGCTGCTTCGATTCCATCGAGATGCTGTGTTGCAGCCGCGATCGCCGCTTCAGCCTGACCCGCTTCAATGTAATTTAGAATAATACTGTGTTCGTTTTTGGTGCAAAGCGGCATTTTACGATCATCGTAAAAGTATGCCAGCGACGTTTGCGGGATCAATTCCTTCAATCCTGCCTACGAAGAGGCGGCACGAGACATGGGAGCCAGCGATAGCACTACTTTTTGGCGGATTGTTTTCCCCTTGATTGCATCCAGCGTGATTGGAGTCGGACTCTTAGGATTTACCCTTTCCTACGACGAATTTACCCGGACATCCTTGATTTCTGGGGAAACCAACACGCTACCGCTAGAAATTTTTGGCATGACCACGAATGTCACCTCTCCGGCGCTTTATGCGCTTGGGACATTGACCACAATTTTCTCGTTCTTGCTGATTGGTATTGCCCTGTTCACCATGCAAAAGTTGGAGCAACGCCAAAACAGACAGGAAGGCTAGCTGTACACAGACCCCTAGTTCAAGTCCCTAGTTCAGGGAAGGCAGTTTGCCTTCCCTTTTTTCATCTGGAAAATTTCGCTTGAGAATTTCCAGGAAGGCGTAAACCGCTGGAGGATGAAGGGCATCTGCCAAAACGACGACCCCAATCACGCGCGCTAGCGGGATAGGCAATGAATAGACCTGAACGGTAGGCAGAATTGGCTCTGCGGCGAGTCGCGGCAAAATGGTTGCGCCCAAGCCTTGAGCAACTAACCCGACGATCGCGGCATCTGTGCCAACCTCATAGGTGACCTTCAACGCATGTCCAAAGGTCTGGGCGTGATCATAAACCTGCTGCATCATCACATAGTCCACAGGCGGCATGATCAACGGTTGTGCGACTAATTCTTCCCAGGTCAATTGAGAGCCGATCGGCTTAAAGCTAGGCGGCATCAAAGCAAGATACTCATCCTGCAAGACTTCCCACGCTTCTAAACCGGTTGGTGCAGGCAGAAACGTGAAGCCAATATCGGCGCGTCCCTCTCGCAGCGCTTGTTCCACTTGCGGGTAGTCATCTTGCTCTGAAAGGCTGACCGCGATCGCCGGAAACTGTTGGTGAAACCTGGCAATCACGATCGGTAGCAGGTGGGTCGCGATACTGCGGAAGGAGGCGATTCTCACCTGCCCGCCCTGTAGCCCCCGCACCAGTTCCGCCGCTTTCGTGATCTCATCGGCTTGCCGCACAATTTCGCTGGCATGTTGCACAATTTGCTTGCCCACGGGGTTAAGTGAGCGCCGCGTCGCCCCCGCAAAAACAAAATGATGCCCAGATGATCTTCTAAAGCGGCAATCGCATGACTCACCGCAGATTGAGAGATCTCTAGCTGTGAAGCGGCTTCCGTAAAGTTCTCAAGGTCTGCTACCGCAATCAAAATCCGCAGTTGCGATAGCTTCATTTGGTTTTGAGAATTTGCTTTCACGGGGTTCTGTGGCTCGCTACGCTTCTATCATCAAACCTGCTCATGCAACTGATGCGAACTAGTTTTTGTAGCTTATGCTACGGTTTCGTAAACTAAAAGCATAAACAAAAACCTACAGCGAGAAGGCAGTATGAAATCTCAACTGAATTGGAACGATGCTACAGACTCTAGAATTACCACATCTCAGAGCTTTCGGAAACCCCAACTTAGCACTAAACTGAGCGCACTTTGGCAAGGCATCGCCACCTACCTCAACAGCTCTTCTGAGCCGCGAGTCTGGCAAACCCACGAAGCTGGCGAAATGGCTTGGAGCGCTTATGATCCAATCACCAGAACTTCGATCGAACAAGTGTCTGCACAGGAACTGCGCGTCTGGTTGGAAGAACGGCACTATCAAAGCGCCTAAGTCAAAACGCCTAAGTCAAAACGCCTAAGTCAAAGCGCCTGCTAAATTCCACCAAACCACTCATAGCCCTGATCAACCCAGTAGCCCCGCTGTGAAAGCGGTTTGCTCATTAAAGCAATGCGCGTTACCCACTTGCTTTGCTTGTAGCCCAGCTTAATCGGAGAGGCAAGCCGCAGCGGAGCGCCGTTATCCACAGACAGCGGTTGACCGTTCTTTTGATAGACCATCAGCGTTTGCGGATGCATTGCAGAAGGCATATCCCAGCTTTCGTAGTAGCCATCTGCCGAAAGAAAATAGACGTAGCGGACATCCGCTTTGGGCTGCGCTAGCGCTATTAAGTCTTGCAGCCGCACGCCTCCCCACTGCACGATCGCCGCCCATCCCTCCACGCAGACGTGGCGAACGACCATAGAAGTCAGTGTCATCTTCTGAAGATCTGCCAGACTGAGCTTAATCGGCTGACTCACATCGCCATCGATCGTCAGGCGGTAGCTAACCGGATCAAGGTGAGGCGTAAAGTCAAACGTGTTGATTAGCAGTGCTTCAGGTTCGATCGCGCTGATGGGATATTCGGGCACTAGCGCTTGGGGACGCAGCAGTAGTTCTTCTGTGCGTTGATTGAGCGGAGTAAAAACTTTTTGGTTCAGCGGCTCAAACGCTTGGGTGAGTTGA
>JBBSFA010000239.1:0-5723 GCA_038239185.1 Elainellales cyanobacterium
AATTTTTGCAGCTTATCCCACAGCGTCTGGATCAGCGCGTCTTTATCGGAGTCTGTGAGTTGCTTGAGGTCTGGAAGCTCTTTCATGCCTTTCACTCTAGCGATTTCCCTCGCGTTGTCAACCCCCCAGTTGAGCAATTACGAAAATTCTAATTCTTGAAATCTGCTTCCTAGAAGGATCACATCAATTATTTTTGGCGCAATCCTCTGGCAGAAGAGGTGATGCTCCGCTTCAGTTGCGACGAAGCGAGGCAGCGCCCCGCAAAACTCGGCAATCCTGGTAGTATGGAACCATTGCCGAGAATCGCGCCGGAGCTGTTCGGGATGGCGATCGGCATTGTCGGACATATTGCCAAAGTCTCCACATCATTAGCGGTCAGCTTGCTGTGAGGCGATCGCCCACTCAATTTTGACATAGACTAGAGGCAATCGCTCCTTAATTAATTTCTTAGATCAAATACAGATCAGGATCTTTCATCTAGAGGCTGAAATGCTTGCCCAATAATGATTATGGAAATTTAGCTTACCGCCTTCTAAGCAGTCGGTCACAGGTTCGAGTCCTGTCTGGGGCGTACTTCTCGAAAGATGCTTGTTATCCTCCTCCCTTAGCTTCCATCAACACCTGACCCTTAACGAATAAACTCAATTGGGCAAATATTGAGATTGACCACAGGCTCAAATTCTCTGCGGTCAGACGTTACCAAGATTTCGCTTTCCTGCTTTGCCAACGTCAACGCAAAGCAATCCGCCAGAGCAATTCGGGCGATGGTTCCCTTGTACTTGCCCACCTGCTGCCAAAAATCAATTGTCAAATCAGGGCGAAAGCTTACATTTGTCTGCCGTAATCGACGAATAATCTCTTGGGTAAACGTCTCACCATCGCTCCGCAAAAAGCCATAGTAGACCTCACATAAATTGATGCTGTGAATCCTACAGTCATGGTCATCGTTCAACAAGTGTGCTTCGACCACATCTGCACCGGGTTCATCCTTGACTAGGGCGATAACCGCACAGGCATCCATGATGACCTTCATGAATTCCGCTCCTCCCAGTCAATTTCTGCCTGCTTCCTCCGAGCAAAATCATCACTGCTCAACGTAGACTGAGCCGCCATTCCCCTTAGACTTCTGATAAAAGAACGTCTTTGTTCCTCATCGATTTGTTCTTCATCAACAAGTGTGTCAGTTTCAGCCAGCCGTTGCGACTGTCGGTAACTCTCTAGTCGGTAACTCTCTAGACTGTCAATGAATCGATCTAAAAAAGCCAGGGTGTCCTGCCCCATTCCCTCTAGCTTTTGACAATACTCCGGACAGTTTTTGAGATAGAGGCTGAAACCTGCATTCTGCCGTTAGCATTTGATCTCAGCTAGAGGGCTAAAACCCGCATTCCACCGTTGGCGATTTAAAACTGTCCGGACTGTTGACTCGACAAACTCTGATGACTAAGTACAACGTGAAAAATTCAGCCCAATTAGGCGTTCCCGCAGCAATCGGACCAAAAACAACGCTAAGGAATTTGCAGGCTAGATCAGCGAATTGATAAGCGGATCAAATCAGCCAAAAACCATACTACAGAGGGCAAGGACTAAAATTGGACTGAGTAGTACATCAGATAGGGCTGTTACAGCCGTAATCTCACCAATTTTAGGAGCTGAATCCTTGACTCCTCGGTAGGACTTCTGCTGCCTGTACAGAAGTCCCATCCCTTGAACTCTCTTCGGCAGTTTCCCTGAAGCTCAATACAGGCATAGCTTTTCAGCCCATCTTGCACTTTTTTGCCCCTATCTCGGCTCAATCCCAACCTCACCACCATTCTAATTGTTGGTCAGGTCTTAGTCGCTTTGAGGTTCGTCTTCCCCAACCTTGGCGTTAAACTCCGCCTTTTAGGCGTTTATGCTCATACATCAATTTATCTGCCCGTGCCAATAAGTGTTCTAGGGAAGCATCATCCGTGAGCGCCCATAACTGAACACCCACACTCATAGCTAGTTGATAGGAACGAGCCGCCGCTTGGTTAAAGTGATCAATATTTGCTTGCAGACGCAGGCAAAAGACCTCTGTAGCCTCTAAGCAGGCAGGGATCAAGATGCCAAATTCGTCACCCCCCAGACGGGCAATAATATCGGCATCACGAAACGTTTGTTTCAAGAGTTGAGCGGCATCCACGATCAATCTGTCTCCAACTTCGTGTCCGAAAGTATCGTTGATCTGCTTCAAGCCATCGATGTCAGCAAAGAGGAGACAGCAAGGAGTTTGAGTGCGTTGGGTGATTTTTAATTGCTGTCCTGCCAATAAAAAGAAGCCACGTCGGTTGTATAGCGCTGTCAGTTCATCGGTCAACGCGAGCTGTCTTACTTCTGCTTCTACTTTGAGCCGTTCGACAATTTCCTGCTCCAAGCATTGATTTTGCTGTATCAGTTTTTGCTGTTGCTGTTGGATCAATAATTGATTTTTGACTCGCATCAGCACTTCCAAGGCGTGAAAGGGCTTGGTGATGTAATCCTGTCCGCCCATCTCAAAAGCCTGCACCTTGTCATCCATGTGATCAAGCGCACTAATAAAAAGAATAGGAATATGCAGAGTGGCGGTCGATGCTTTTAACTGCTGGCAGACTTCGTACCCGCCCATGACTGGCATTCTGATATCAAGCAGAATCAGATCGGGTGGATCGCGATGTACGCCCTGAAGTGCCATTTTGCCGTTGAGTGCTTTACGCACGCAGTAGCCTTCAGACTCTAAGACTTGGGTGAGAAGCCGCAGGTTGTCGGGGGTATCGTCAACGATCAAGATCTTGATGGCAGCAGTGGGTTTGAGTAGAGTCATCATAGCTTCTGACAGTAGTGTTCTAGAAGTGTTGTTCTGTTCTGTTCTGTAGAAAGTCTACCCAGTCAAGCATCTAGACCATCCAGCAACATCTTTGAAACACTACCCTTCTGACTAAAGCTGCGTTAAGTTGGCAAGCGTTTCGAGTTGGAAGTTATCGACTAGAAACGTCATCCCTTCAAGGAGCGTCTGGGCGGTTTGAGGTATTTGAGCCATCAGTTGTCGGATCTTCCCATCATCCAAATCAAGGGTTGCCTCATGCACTTGAGTAATCCAGGCAACTGACATGATGTGTAGGTCTTGTTGGGCCAGAGGCTGTCGCTCTGGGAGGTCTGGTGCTGCTAAAGTTTCAGTGGCATAGCAGTAGCGCAGACCGAGATGACGCGCCATCATCTCGAACAGCACAGAGGCGGTCAACGGTTTCGCGATGTAGTCGTCACAGCCTGCCTGCAAACTGGCCGTGCGATCGTCTTCAAAGGCGTAGGCAGTGAGGGCGATGATTTTAGTGGGAGCGCGAGGCGAGAGTGCTTTAGCTGTTCTTGTTGCCTCATTCAACTGCTTCTGTTCCTCCTCTCGGAGCCGTCTGGTTGCCTCATAGCCATTCATGATCGGCATCTGTATATCCATAAAAATCAGGTGCGGATGCCACTGTTGCCATTGGGTCAGCGCTTCCACGCCATTTTCGGCGATGTGAACCTCAAACCCAATGGGTTCCAGCAACGTCTGTAAGAGTTGCCGATTTTCGAGCACATCTTCCACCACCAGAATGCGGTATGTCGGTTGTCCTAACTCTAGACCAATTACTAGGGGAGCGGTTTCTGGTTCTACCAGTGGAATGGTTTGGGGCTGGTGTAAAAGCATATGACAGGTAAAGGTTGAACCCACGTTGACGGTGCTTTGCACTGTAATGTCACCCCCCATCAAACGGGCAAACTGGCGGCTGATGGACAATCCCAATCCGGTTCCCTGAGCCTGACGACCTTGTTCGGTTTGCATAAAGGTCTCAAAAATGGCTTCCCAATCACGGCGAGCAATCCCACAACCCATGTCTCGTACTTCAAAGGAAAGCCTCACCCCAGGGAAGAGAAGCGGCGTGTTTCGTTCATCGGGACTACCTTGGGTCGTTGCCCCAGTGGCTTCCGCCCCTAATCTGACGCTGATGCTGCCTTGTGTCGTAAATTTGATGGCATTACTAATCAAGTTGATCAAGATTTGCCGCAATTTTGCCTCATCACTGCAAGCATACTGAGGCACGCTTTCGTCTACCTTAAAGGAGAGTGTCAGCCCTTTCTGTGAGGCTTTGAGGGCAAACATTTCTTGCAGCGATCGCAGCAAGCGATGCAGGTTGAAGTCGCTTTCTGTCACGACCAGTTGACCTGCCTCAATGCGGGACATTTCTAGAACATCATTGATGAGTGCCAGCAGATATTCACCACTGCGGCTAATGATGCCGAGATGCTCATGAAATTCAGTGGGGGTTTTGGGGCTGCGGTTCATCACCTGGGTAAATCCGAGGATGGCGTTGAGAGGCGTTCGCAGTTCGTGGCTCATCTTCGCGAGAAACTGACTCTTGGCACGGTTGGCGATCGCGGCTCGTTCAGCCGATTCCTCTAACGCTGCCTGAGAAAACTCCAACACGGCTAGCATCAGCGTGTTTCGCATCATCAGTGCCGCTTCAATCTCTGGTGCTTCCCAGGGAAGTGAAGTGGCACGCACCGTTTCCTTCCAGAGTTGAAATGATTTACGCGGGGTCAATCGTTGTTCGCCATCTGGGTCAACCACGATCGCCGTGCGAGGATCACCAGCCCAGTGCACCATCTGAATTTGCTCTGGTCTAAACCAAAGCAGGTGGTAAGATTTCTGATGCAACACCAGCGAGATGGCTAAAAGACCACTCGCCGTGTCTTTGAACGCACTGGCAAGTGGGTAGGCTTGAGCGAGGCTGTCTGTTCGGTAGAGATTATGCTGCTTGAGCTGTGGCAACCAGGAGACAAGAGACTGGACTTCCTCTAGTGAGGGTAGCTGACCCATTAAAGTAATCTGCTGGTCGAGCACAATGGCCACACCCTCGGCATGAACTAGCTCTAGCAATTGAGTCGCATTCCGAGTCAACACCTGCTGCATAAAATCAGGTTCACGGAGGAAAGCCTGCTGTAAGTGATCCTGAATCGCGTTGACCTGGGTGCGGTAACGGCTCAATTCACGCTCTTGCTGATGTACCAGTTCGGTGGAGACAAACTGTCCCAAAAATTCGCAGGTTTTGCGTGTCTCATAGGTCACTAATTTGGGACTGTAATGGTGGCAGGCAATTAACCCCCAGAGGCGATCATCGTTAACTAATGAAATGGTGAGTGACCCAGCGACCCCCATATGCTGTAAGTATTCGACGTGGTAAGGGGAAACGCCCCGCAGGACGCAGTCCCTTAAATCCAGGGGTTGCGCCTCTGGGTTACTATTCGTCGGCACTAAACGAGCAGGGCTGTAGTTGATATTGGGAATTTGGCGAACCCACTGATGCAGAAACAATTTGCGGGCCGGGACAGGAATGTCGGTTGCTGGATAATGCAACCCCAAGTAGCTTTCTAACGGCTGCTCTTTTGCCTCCGCAATCACCACACCATGCTCATCGGCTTCAAAACGGTAAACCATGACGCGATCGAACCCCGTCATCGCCTTTACTTCCTCGGCAAGCATTTGCGTCAAGGCAGCGAGATTGGTCGTATTGCGAAGGCTGAGGATGACAGCTTGCAGGTGATGGTAAAACTGGGTGGAATGAATGTTCTCGGTGGGAAGCTGAGGCTCTAGTTCTAAAAGCAGCCCATCGGCTGTGCGGTGGAGGGTACTTCTGAAGGTTTGTATGCTCACCTTGGTGTTTTCTAACGCTTCCAAGTTTGAGGAATCG
>JBBSFA010000240.1:0-5714 GCA_038239185.1 Elainellales cyanobacterium
ATACAAGTCAAGATTGGAAGGGTCATCCATTACAGAGACGATCGCTCCAATCCCTGCTGATTTGAGTTCACCAATCTCTTCTGGTGTAGGCTTTCGCACCCCTGCCAACTTGACAGGAATGACCCACCAGAGGTTTTCTAGAATCGGCTGTGGTTGTGATTCTTCCATTAGAATGCCTATGCAATAGGGGTAGCTTCAAGCGACTCAATCAGGCGAGTTACCCGTTCTCTCACTTCATCTCGCACTCTGGGGAAGATTTCCGGCTGCTCGGCTGGGTCATCTAGCTGCCAGTCTTCAAAGACCTGCCGTGTCACCCACTCAGGCGGTAGATTGACTCCACAGCCGCACAGGGAGATTACTACATCAAAATTTTTAGGATTGAAGTCGTTTAGTGCTTTTGAGGTCTGATTGGAGATGTCCACACCCGCCTCTTTCATCGTGGCGATCGCTTCCGGTCGCACTTGACTCGCTTCCAGTCCAGAGCTTGTTACTTCAATTTTTCCGACTCCCAAGTGTTTTGCAAACCCCTCTGCCATCTGGGAACGGGCAGAGTTCTTTTTGCAGACAAACATGACACGCTTCATTTTTAAGTTCCTGATTACAAACAACTACAGTCTGTTGGATCGAGCAGGTTTGAAATAGCGGTGTTCAAACCAAAACGCTAGATTCACCAATGCAATCAAGGCAGGAACTTCTACTAACGGTCCCACCACAGCCGCAAACGCTGCACCTGAATTAATGCCAAAAACGGCAACCGCAACGGCGATCGCCAACTCAAAGTTATTGCCTGTGGCGGTGAAGGCAACGCTGGCAGCTTTTGAGTAGTCTGCTTTGACTCGCCATGCCAGATAGAAGCTAACCAAGAACATGAGCGCAAAGTAAATCATCAGCGGGATTGCAATTCGTATCACATCCAGCGGAATCTGAACAATTTTTTCTCCTTGCAGGCTGAACATCACGACGATCGTAAATAGCAAGGCGATTAGGGTAATGGGGCTGATTTTAGGGATGAACTCGTTGTGATACCAAGTTTTTCCCTTAGACTTCACTAAAAAGAATCGGGTGAAATAGCCAGCGAGAAATGGAATGCCCAGATAGATGAATACACTCTTAGCAATTTCGGCAATGCTGACATTGACAACGCTACTTTGCAGCCTAAATAGCGGCGGTAGAACACTTAAGAAGAACCAGGCAAACGGGCTGTAGAAAATGACCTGAAAGATGCTGTTGAATGCGACTAAGCCTGCGGTGTACTCCGTGTTGCCACGCGCCAAGTCACTCCACACAACTACCATTGCAATACAACGAGCCAGCCCAATTAAGATTAGCCCTACCATATATTCGGGATAATCTTTGAGGAAGGTGATTGCTAGCAAAAACATGAGAATGGAACCAATCACCTAATTCAGGAGCAGAGATACGCCTAGAATTTTGCCATTCCGAAAGACATCACCTAATTCTTCGTACCGCACTTTAGCCAGTGGCGGATACATCATTAGAATTAAGCCAATGGCAATGGGAATATTGGTTGTCCCCACCTGGAACTGATGCACGAACTGTTCTACGCTGGGAATGAAATAGCCCAATGCCACCCCGATCGCCATCGCCAGAAAAATCCAAAGCGTTAGGTAGCGATCGAGAAACGAGAGACGCTTATGAATGAGATGATTAACGGCTTGGCTCATTAAATTTCCTTAGATCCGTTTGTAAGAGATTTTTTTGGAGATAGTAAACCATTAGAACGTCTGCTCTTTTTGCAGGACTTCTCGGATCGTCAGGTAGGGCTGTGGCTTGCGGTCATAGGCTGTACCCAGTTCACCTTTGTAAAGATGCACTTTTCCAATGTCATAAGCTTCTGCGGGCAGTGGAATGTAGCCAACGGTTTGAACAATGCGCTGCACATTGTCCATATAGAAGGTCACAAAGTCTCGTAAAGCCTCATTCTGTTGAGATTTTGGCAAGTTAATGTAGATAAACAGCGGACGAGATAAAGGTTGATACTGGGCTTTCTCGACCGCTTCCCGCGATGGAGCAATCACGCCGTTGCCTCGCCCATCGTCGATCGCGACGGCTTTGAGTTTGCTTCGATTCTGCTCGTAATAAGCCAGACGAAAGAAGCCCAAAGCATTCGGATCAGCTTCAACGCCTTGAACTATCACATTGTCATCTTCGCTGCCCATATAGTCGCTGCGAGTTTTTGCCCCACCTGTAATGACTTCGTCCCTGGGTTTGCCTGCTTGAAAGCTTTAGCAACGGCATCAGTTAAGGGATAAACGGTACTAGAACCATCAATTTTGATTGATGTCGCTGTTTGAGAAACTGGACTCGCCTGGATTTAGCTGTCTCCCTTTGATTGAGTAGGCGCACTACAGGCTGCTAAAGCGAGAGCAACCAAGATAGAGGCGGCTTGAGCTTGAGCTATTTTGCTGACTTGAAGAACCATAAGCCTCCAATCGTGTGAAAACCTGGTATCAGAAGCTAGAGTCCAGGAAATTCACGCTTGTATATAAAATATATATCAATTTTAATTGATGCGTCAACCCAAGAGATTTACTGGTTAGAGCAAATGAAACAAAAATTATTGAAATGGCAGGTTTAGATAATCTATCAAACGATGCAAGTTAATCATCACAGGGCGGCGCAGGCATGATGGAACTGAAACGACGATATTCCGCTAAATACTGCTCCAACACGACAAACTGGGGCAAGTTGAGGCTGTAGTAAATCCAACGTCCTTCTTGACGCGATCGGACTAACTCAGTTTCCTTTAAAACCTTGAGATGAAACGATAGCTTGGATTGAGTCGCTTTTAATGCCTCGCACAAATCGCAAACACAAAGTTCTTTTGTTCGCAGCAAATCGAGAATTTGCACTCTCAGCGGCTCAGAGAGTGCATGAAAGCTCGCTGCAACTGAGTTAGCAGACAATATGGAGGGTTGTCTCATCAAGTTTTATCGCTTCAAATTTTATTGAAATATTTTTGAGCTTAGAAGTTTAGTATAGGTCTAGAGAAGGAACAACGTCTTCATCAGAGTCAATACCAGCACTGCAAAGCGAATTTTCACCTTTATGTTATTTAAAAATTTCAAATTTACAGATTTTTGAATTGGTGAGGGCTTAGCATTCGGGCGATCGGTTTTAGGTGAAGCAAAAGATTTGTGCCGAATGCCAAGCCCCTACGGGCGCTCATCTTTTAGATGCTTTTGGCTGTGGCTAGCTGGTTTTCGGGCAGCACCGTGTACTGTGCCACAATTTGCCGGAACTGTTCGCCCTCGATCGTTTCTTGCTCCAACAGCATTTCCACCAACTTGTCGATGAGTTCGCGATGCTCACGAATGATTCGACTTGCCTCGGAGTAGCAACGGTTGGCGATCGCTCGGACTTGGTGATCGACCTGTGTTGCCACCTCTTCGGAATATTCCGATCGTGCCATCCAGTCGCGTCCCAAAAAGACCTCGCTGTTGCCGCTCTCTAGGGCAAAAGGTCCTAAATCTGACATGCCGTAGCGGGTCACCATCTCGCGGGCTAGGTTTGCGACGACCTGAATATCGCTGCTGGCTCCGACTGTGACTTCGGCATCGCCAAAGACTTCTTGTTCAGTTGCCCGTCCGCCCAAAGCCACCGTGATCCGATCGAGCAACCAAGCGCGAGTGTACAGCCCGCTGTCAATCATGTCTTCGTTGAAGGTCTGCTGAGCAAAGCCGCCAATCCCACCCGATCGCGGGATAATCGTCACTTTGTTCAGCGGATCAGAGTTTTTCAGCAGAGTCATCAGCAGCGCATGACCAATCTCGTGATAGGCAATCAGGCGTTTCTTCTTGCTGTCCATTAGCGGCGCTAAAGTCATGCCAGTTGTGACGCGATCGATCGCATCGTCCACTTCCAACACCGTAATCGCATCCTTGCGACGACGAGCCGTGAGAATTGCCGCCTCATTTAGCATGTTGGCAAGCTCAGCGCCTGAAAATCCAGGAGTCCGACGGGCGATCGCTTCGAGGGATACATCTGGATCAAGCTTTTTGTTGCGGGCATGGACTTCGAGGATGCCCAGTCGTCCTCTGAAACTTGGCAGATCGACCATGACTTGGCGATCGAAGCGACCCGGACGCAGCAGGGCAGAATCCAACACATCCGGGCGGTTCGTTGCCGCGATGATGATAATGCCTGTGTTGCCCTCGAAGCCGTCCATTTCGGTCAGCAACTGGTTCAGAGTTTGCTCTCGCTCATCGTTGCCGCCGCCGATACCCGTGCCGCGCTGCCGACCGACCGCATCAATTTCATCGATGAAAATGATACAGGGCGCGTTTTCCTTGGCTTTTTTGAACAGATCGCGCACCCGCGAAGCCCCGACTCCGACAAACATTTCGACAAACTCAGAGCCAGAAATGCTGAAGAAAGGAACTCCAGCTTCGCCTGCGATCGCCTTTGCCAGCAGCGTTTTCCCAGTTCCCGGAGGCCCAACTAACAGCACACCTTTGGGAATCTTGGCTCCAATCGCCGTGAAGCGTTCCGGCTTTTTCAGGAAGGTGACTACTTCTTGTAGTTCTTCTTTCGCTTCTTCGATCCCCGCTACATCGTCAAATAGAACGCCCGTCTTGGCTTCCATTTGAAAGCGCGCTCTCGATTTGCCAAAGCTCATTGCTTGCCCAGACGAATTGTTGGTGCGCCGTAGAAACATCAGCAGCGCCATAATCAGCACAAACGCCAGCAAGCCGTGAATCAACCAACCTGCCAATGTGCCACCGTCAGTAGAAGGCTGGACTTCCAGATCAACGCCATTTTTGCGGGCAGCTTCTACCAGCTCCGGGTTATTGTCTTCAAACAGCGCCACTTCCTGAGGGGTAGTCTCCTTCGGCTGATTTTTGAGCTGCACCTGTGCCACACGGCGCACTGGATCGATCTCAATCTTAGCGATTTCGCCGCCTTCTACTTTTTGCAGCAGTCCGCTGTAGGTGAGCGTGCTGCTATCGCGTGGGGCAGTTTGCGCCATCGTCGGAGCGATCAGCGCACTTTGGAGCATCAGCCAGATCGCCGTGACGGTGCCAGTCGCTATAGATCCTTTGAACCGTGAGCGGCGGGCGGGTGGTTGGCGATCGCTCTCAAGACGCTTCCGGATCAGTCCCTTGTTTTCAGCCTGCTTCATACTGTTTTTCTGTCGCGTTCTTCTGGAATTTACTACTGCGGCGGTTAAAGATTAGATCGCTTTGAGCTTCACAAAGCCAAGCGCTGATTCAATCCGCCATCCATTCATAGCCATTAAAACCAGTGTAACTCTAGCGATCCGAAGTCGCAGGGTCAAACGGATGATTTTGCAAGCACAATATTTTGCCAGCGTATTGCCAGCATGAAGTTTTGCGCGGTGGCGATCGCTTAACGAGGGCGATTATCCACAAAGATCCGTAGTGAGAAGGATGTGGCTGAATCTGCACCCACATCGATCTGATACTGACCTCGTTCTAGCACCAGCCCAGACCAATTTCGGACATCACTGCCGCCCTCAACAGGACGACCATCTGGATAATGAACGGTCAGCTTTGCATCCCCTTTTCGCACTTTGGTTTCCAGCACTTCACCGGGCAGCACATCCACTAAGTATCGCTGAACTATACTTTCGTTAACATCGCCAGAAAGCTCTACAGGCTGACCGACTTGAAAATCTACGGATTGTTCATTCACTTGCGGCGCGGCGGGTGGAGGCGGCGGTGACGCGGGTG
>JBBSFA010000241.1:0-5699 GCA_038239185.1 Elainellales cyanobacterium
GAAAATCGGATTCTGACTCAGTTTGATCCGCCCGCGCCCGAAGCCTTGCTGCATCGCTACAACCTGTCCCAGGTGCAAGGGATTTTCTACAGAGCCAGTCAGATCAAAATCACGGCACACCGCAACGATCCGGGCGAGTACAAGCTGCTGTTTCGTTATCTGAAACTGTTTGGCTTGATGGCATACATCGAAGGAGATGCAGATCACGGCTTCACGATCGCGATCGATGGTCCCACCAGTCTGTTTAAACCCAGCACCCGCTACGGGTTAGATATTGCCAAGCTGATTCCGGCATTGCTGCATGTGACCAAGTGGACTTTGGCGGCAGAGCTGCAAGTCAAAGACACCTATACCAAAACTACAAAACTGCGGCGGTTTGCCCTGGATTCGGAGTGCGGCTTAGTCAGCCACTACCCGCCCGGAAAAACCTACGACAGTATGCTGGAGCAGTCGTTTGGCGATCGCTGGGATGCGCTGGGTTCGGAGTGGCGGCTGGAGCGCGAGGTGGATTTGATTCCGATTCCGGGCAGCGTCATGATTCCCGATTTTCGGCTGGTGCATCCTGACGGGCGATCGGTTTTGTTGGAAATCGTGGGCTATTGGCGACCGGAATATCTCCGCAAAAAGTTTTCTCAGGTGCGGCAATCGGGACGCGATGATTTGATTTTGGCAATCTCGGAGCGGCTGAATCTAGAAAAGGCAGGAGTCAAAGTCGCAGACACGCCTGCCCGGATGATTTGGTTCAAAGATAAGCTCTCGCCCAAAGCAGTGCTGGCAGTGCTGAACGAGATGGATTAGCCAGACTTTAGGGATATCGGAAAACCCTACCTGATTTATTCCAGTTCTCCTCACTCTCGATCGCCATAGGACACCGCATCATATAAACATGAACACTCAATCGATGCAACGAGTTCTACAAGGAGATCGAATCATGATTACTCGCTATTGGAATCCCTGGCGCGAAATGGAAACGCTTCGTCATCAGTTAGACCAAGTAGTGGATGGGTTAACGACTTCAGCAACTAATGGGTTTCCGTCTGAGTCTTTTGCTTGGACACCCGCAGTCGAGCTAAAGGATAATGGCGATACTTTAACGCTACGCGCTCAGTTGCCGGGTTTGGATGCGAAAGCTCTAGACGTTCAGGTGACTCGAGAAGCGGTTGCGATCGCGGGTGAATATCGCCAAGAGCAAAAGAATGAAGAAAAAGGGTTCTTCAAATCTGAGTTCCGCTATGGCAAGTTCCGCCGCGTCATTTCGCTCCCTGTCGCGGTCGAAAATGATCAGGTGCAAGCCGACTATACCGACGGTATTTTGAGCCTGACCTTGCCGAAAGTAGTGGAAGCCCGCAACAAAGTTGTGAAGGTGAATCTGGGGGGTCAAACTAGTGGCGGGCAAACAGATGCACCTGCGATCGCTCAGTCTGCTGAGTCTCTGAACTAGGTTGAAGGATTGACATTCTTGGCAGGACAATTCAGTCTGGCTAGGAGCAATCTAGCCAGATAGCAAAACAGGACAGGATTCGATCGGGGGACTACCTCCTTCGATCGAATCCTGTCTGTATTTATGATACCTTTGGGAAAGATCTGGGGCGATCAGGTTGACACACCTCAAGCACGCGCTCACCCAGCAAATCAATTAACGTCAGTTTTCCTCCTATTTCTTTTTGGCTTCTGCACTCTTGTCTTGCTTCTTCGTAGTCCCCGTAGCAGTTTCGACATCTAGTCTGGCAGCGATCGCTACCAGGGTTGCTTCTTCGGCTTCTTGCATCGTCATCATGGCTAAGACGATCGCCGTATCAGCATAGCCTTCAGCATGATCAGCCCGATGTTCAAGTTGCTTGACTTCGCGGCTAACTTTCCATTCCTCGACCTGCGACTTCACCTCGGCTTCTTTTGTCTCAAATTGAGTTTTGAGCTTTGCCCGATACTCATCGAATTCTTGCTTCTTAGTGTCTAGATTCGTCTTCGCTTCGTCAAGTTTCGCTTGAATCTCAGCTTGAGTTTTTTCCGGTGCCGATCGAATGCTTTTCTTCAATGATTTCACCCGATCTTCAATGGCTTCTAAATTGTCATGTAGATTTTGACTGAAGTTGTCGATCGCAGTACTCATGCTGATTTCTCCAGTCAAGTATATTGAGTTTCTAAAGTTTGGCTCTATCCTCGTCGAGTTTCGATCGAATCTCAACTTGGATTGCTTCCACCCTTAATTGAATAGTTGCAGAAGTTGTTCAAGATAGCCTCTACCTTCTGAACGTTTTAGTAGAACTTATACAATTCACGGATAATTCAAACGCTTGCGAAAATATCATTCTTTTTCTAAAAACTGCAACAAGATTTCATCATCCGCAGGCATACCGGGCTTAGCATGCCACGACCAAAATCAATCTCTGCTTCGTTAGGCTAATGCTGAAGCGGCTTGCAGCCCCTTCCTGAGATCTCAAATGGGTTCTATAGCTTCTGGATACGAATCGTCACATCCTTTAGGGCAGGTGAACGTGCGATCGACTGCGACAGAACCATCAAGTCACCCTTCCTTCCAAGTACAGTCCACCTAAGTTTTTGCAGAAAAGAGGGTTTGCCACTCTTGGACAAAGGAGGACGGAACTGAGAACTGAATTGCCTCACCGTCGATCGTCGGCAGCGTCAAACTGAGGGGAAGTTCTGGTTGCAACTGTGGTAACAACGGCTGAAGATCATATTCTCCGACATTCGATTCGGGAGCAGATAAATCAGTGAAAATGATGCTGGAGTTATCAGCAGCAGTCAGCTTTTCTCCCATAGAATTAGTCAACAATAAAGGTTGGCTGCGATCAATTTTGACTACCCCTGGGAAACCCACTAAACGCAATTCAAAGCTCGTTTTGTCGTTGGGAGAAACCCGTTTGAAAGCGATCGCCTGCCAGCTATTTCCGTGCTGATCCTTGAGGGTTTGTCTAGATTGGTAAACCATTTGTTCGGGTGCTTCCTCTAGTTGTCTAATGGCTGCGGCTGCATAGGGAGTTGTGAATAGTCCTAACCCCAAAACTACAGTCAACACTAGGGTTGCCAGCAGTAGGAACTGGATGGATATTTTTCTGACGAAACAACCGATCATAAAAATGTCTCTCTTGAATAAACTGAGCGCGATCGTCTTCCTCTTAGCCAGCTATCCTGGATAGGAGCAGGCAGCATAAATAATTACTGCCTACTTTTCCAAAGGTTCTCCTGCCGCTTTCCAACCTTGAATGCTAGGAGGGAAAGCCCGGACGTTAGTATGTCCCAGCATTTGCAGAGTCATAACTCCCATAGCTGTGCGATAGCCCGTTGTGCAATAGAGAATGACAGGGCGATCGTTGGGAATTTTGTCAAGATTGGCGATCAGGGTTTGCAGAGGGATATTAATGGCGCTTGGAATATGACCGGAACTATATTCAGAAGACTGTCTGACATCAATCAATAAAGCATGATCGATTTTGACAATACTTTTGAGATCTTCTGTATTTGCGATCGTGTAGTAATCGCTAGGAAGAGAAGTCAAAAAACGATTGATCGACTCCGATAATTGGGCTTGAGGCATAGAGCTAGCAGCGGCGACTGGCATTGGTGCTATCTCCAAAACACAAATAAACAGTAATATTCCCAGTAGTAATCCCAGAAAAGATTTCTTCATGTTTTTATCCTAGAAGCGCAAATAGACAAACAAATACTCGTCATCCTGCGTCCTTCGTCATCATTTGGCTCAAAATCTTCTGCACAATTTGTACCCCTGTCACAGCTTGCCAACCAAACAAACCCAGTAGAATCAGGTTCAGCGAAACGTGGATACTGCGAACCCAGTCATGCTTCTGCATAAAGGGAACTAGCGCCGCAGAGGTGGAAATCAGCCCCACCATTCCCAATCCAGCGAACAAATGGGAACCGATCACAATCTTACCATTGTTCAGATAAGTTACTGTTATCCCTCCGATCGCTCCCATCACCATCAGCGCCAGAAGTATGGAGCCAATTTGGTGATGGCGGATGGCAAACCGACTCTTTACCAGTGCTTTTTTAGACTCTCCTTCTGCCAGCCTCGTCCGCCGAACTTGTACACCCAGGTACATGGCGTAAAGTGCAACGACCAATAAGATCCACATCGTAATGGGATGAAAAAAGCTGAGATAGGGCTTGAGAGCTGCTAGACTGTCTAAACTCATAAGGCTAAACTCATACGGGTTATTTCCAAAGTGTTTGCACAGGTTAAATTGACTCATTGAATATGAGAACTGCTTGAGCTGAACTAGCAACTCTGATTCCAATTGTTATCCTGACAGGCTGTTGGGTTATTTACTGAATGAATTGATTCAATACGATACAAAACTTATCTTGGCTCACTTCCAGTCTGATTAGGGAATCCTTCAGACCGATCGGAAGTATAAGCCCATACTTCTCTACTGTTACCGCTACGCTCCCCCTGGCTGCTTCGGTCAAGACTGTATATGCTGATAGAAAATTCGTTTAACGGTTTCGGCACTGAGGATATAGAGTCCGACAATGGCAGCTAACACCAACAGAAATTCGATCGGCAAAGGTTGGAACCCCAGTAGACCCGCCAACGGGGTATAGGGAAGCAGGAGTGTGACCATGACGATCGCGATCGTTGCCGTCAGCAAGTATTTGCCGGGCTTGCTTTTAAGAATCGATTGCCGCGTCCGAATCACCAGCACAATCAGGGAGGCAGAAATCACTGATTCCATAAACCATCCGGTTCTGAATTGCGCTGGGTCGGCGTGCAGCAGCAACAAGAGCGCGCCAAAAGTGAGGTAATCAAACACCGAACTGAGTAACCCAAACACCAACATAAAGTTGCGGATAAAGGTAATGTTCATGCGGCGAGGTTGGTTGACCAGCTCTCGATCGACGCGATCGGTGGCGATCGTCATTTCCGGGAAATCGGTCAAGAGGTTTGTGATCAAAATCTGGCTGGGCAGCAGGGGCAAGAAGGGCAGCACCAGAGAAATGCCTGCCATACTAAACATGTTGCCGAAATTCGCACTCGTTGCCATAAATACATATTTGAGCGTGTTGGCAAACGTCACCCGCCCTTCCTTCACGCCCTCGACCAAGACATTCAGGTCTTTTTGCATCAATACAATGTCGGCGGCTTCCTTGGCTACATCCACCGCGCTGTCAACGGAAATTCCCACATCGGCCGCATGGAGGGCTGAGGCATCGTTAATGCCATCACCCAGATAGCCCACTACATTCCCCGCTTTCTTCAGCGCCAGGATGATCCGCTCTTTTTGATTGGGTTCTACTTCTGCAAAGACATTGGTTTCCCCGACCCGATGCATCAGCGCTTCATCGCTAAGCTTTTGTAATTCGGTTCCCGTCAACACTGTGGGTTTGGGAAGTCCTACCTGCTGAATGATGCTGATGGCAACCGCTCGACTATCCCCCGTGATCATTTTTGCGGTTACACCGAGTTTCCCCAGCTCCTTGATCGTCTCTGTAATTCCGGCTTTGGGGGATCGAACAGAGCAAGATAGCCCAAAAACGTCATGTCCGTTTCATCGGCTCTGCTGAAGGAATTGTTAGAAAAATTCCGGTAAGCCACTCCCAAGACCCGAAATCCTTCACTGCCCAGTTCCTCAGCCCGTTGTTGAATCTTGCCTCGCTGGTCTTCAATGTCGATCGCTTTCCCTTCGTCAATTTCGACCGTTGAGCAAACATCCAGAATC
>JBBSFA010000242.1:0-5696 GCA_038239185.1 Elainellales cyanobacterium
AGCAACTCTATCTCTAACCAGGACATTGAAACATCTACTTGCAAAGATTCAGACCGCAAATCTCAGCATTCAAAATTCCTCTTTCGATTGAATACGATTTTGAGTCATCTGAAGCATTACCTGATCAAATCTTGTGAACCGCACCTTTGGCAAGAGTATAGCTCGACCGGATCGCTGTGGTGGTGCGCTTATGACCCGCAGACGCAGCAATCCGTGTATGGCTTAACTGAAGCAGAAATGCGGCGTTGGCTGGATCAACTGCCCTATTAATTCACAAAACTCACCTTCTACGCACTTCTAACCTCATGGTCACTACACTCCAAGCCCCCAATCTGCTCGATCGTCTCCGCCAACGAACAATCGCCCCAACCGATCTGCTGCCGCTGCTGATCAACTATAAGCTGATGCCCCAACTGCTGAGTGAAAGTATCCTGGATCAAGCGATCAAAGCCATTGAATGTAACCCGACTGAAACCGAACAAGCCTGTGCTGTTTTTTATCAGAAAAAGGGATTAACTTTAGAATCGGAACAGGGGGTTTGGCGATCGCATTATGGATTTACCGTGTTTGAGGCTGCAAAAGTTTGTTGAAACAACTTAGGGCGGCAAGCTAAAATCCTACTCTCTAGAGCAGAAATACAATCTAGAGCAGAAATACAATGCGCCATTACCTGCTGCAAGAGCAATTCGATCGCTGGCTTCGAGAGCGTCTCAGCCAGTTGTCTGAAGCGGATCAAGCGTGGTTAGAAATCACGCCAGACACCCCTGACTTAGACACCAAGAAGACCTAGACACAAGAATGCGTAAGTCCTGTTAAAACCCCTTTTAGGGAATTCTGGAGTATTGCAAAAATTGCATCGCGCCTATGCAAATTGTAAATAGCGTTGAGAGTTTTGTAGTCTGTGTAACAAAGTGAACGGTTGAGCTTCACTATCGTTTTCATCAGTGCAGCTTGATGAGTGCAATCCTATCGGTTTACTCAAACTAGTTGAGTGCAGTTTTATCTCAATCATTCGTTTCGGTCTTTTTTAGTTTTGTATCTTCTGCTTCGATCGTCAGCATTGATTTCTGAAATAATTTCTGCTGAGTTTGACTACGGATGTCCTGAGGAGTTACAGCTAGCTATTTCTGGAGAGTGAATCGATCGCAACTAAATTGCACCTAGCACCAAAGTTACAGCGCTACCAAAACTGTTCTATCGAACGCCAATTTTTAAAGAGGGCTTGATCAATGGCTGGATTGCTATCATTCAACGGCAGGTATCGAATCTTACATCTTGCCTGGTTCGCTTTTTTTATTACTTTTGTAGTTTGGTTCAGTTATGCGCCGTTTGTAACAACGGTGCGCGAATCGATGGGACTGACTGTTCCACAAGCACGGACTATTAGCTTGTGTAACCTAGCGCTTACCATTCCGGCTCGAATCATCATCGGGATGGTGCTCGATCGCTTTGGGCCTCGGATCACCTATTCTGCACTGCTGATTTACGCCGCAGTTCCAACGTTAGCCTTCGCGTTTGCTCAAACCTTTGATCAGCTTGTCCTGAGCCGTTTAGCGCTGAGCATTGTAGGCGCAGGGTTCGTGGTTGGCATTCGCTTGGTTTCAGAGTGGTTTCCCCCGAAGCAAATTGGCTTTGCTCAAGGCATCTATGGCGGTTGGGGCAACTTTGGTTCTTTTGCCGCAGAAGCGTTGCTGCCGATGCTTGCTGCCGGAACTGGTTTTTTGGCATTGGGTCATACCAACTGGAGACTAGCGATCGCTTTAACTGGAATCGTTTCAGCGGTGTATGGAGTAATCTTTTTCTTCTCGGTGCAAGATACGCCACCCGGCAAAGTCTATCAGCGTCCCACTAAAGATGGCGGCATGGAAGTGACTAGTGCCAAGAGCTTTTGGGCATTAGTCGCAACCAGCGCACCTTTGTTTGCGGCAATGGGTCTGATTGCATGGCGCTTAACGCTGGTCAAGTTCATCACGGCTCCTGTGATGTATTTAATTTGGGCAGGACTGCTGGCTTTGTTCTTGCTGCAAACTTACAAAGCCTGGGAGGTTAACCGAGAGGTTGTCAGCGGCAGCAAAACCTATGCCCCGACCGATCGCTATAAGTTTAGCCAGGTGTTTATGCTGGAGCTTGCCTATGCCGTTAGCTTTGGCTCTGAGTTGGCAGTGGTTTCTATGCTGCCCGAATACTTTGGGCATACGTTTAATATTAGCCATGCGATCGCGGGTCCTGTGGCTGCTACCTATCCGCTGATGAATCTGATTGCTCGTCCTGCTGGCGGTGTCATTTCCGACAAGCTCGGCAGTCGCAAATGGGCACTGACGGTCATGATCCTGGGGCTTGGGGTCGGCTATCTGATGATGGGTCAAATCAGCAGCGGCTGGATTATCCCTATGGCGATCGTCACCACTATGGGCTGTGCCTTCTTCGTATTTGGCGGTGCAGGCGCAACTTTTGGAATCGCACCCCTGCTCAAGCGTAGCGTCACGGGGCAGATTGCCGGAAACATTGGAGCATATGGCAGCTTAGGTTCCGTCCTCTATGCCACGGCATACAGCTTGCTGCCTCAAACGCCACAGGGAAACCAAACGTTCTTCCAACTCTTGGGCTGTGCGGCTTTAGTTGTCGGGTTCCTCTGTGTCTTCCTGTTGCAAGAGCCTGCTAAAGCTCTATCTGAGGAGGCAGCAAAAGATCCAGCCGCTTTGGTGGGTCATTAAATCTGTGGCAAATTAAGCGACAGACGCGAACTGGGGTTACGTGCGGCGCACGTAACCCCAGTTCGCTTTTTAGGCTTGTAAATTTCGATGCCAAATCCGTTCCAATAGATCAATCTGTTGCTTCAATTCAACCAGCCGATCGCGGGTGCGCTTGTCATACGACCAGATGGCTAGCGTCAGACCAACTGGCAGACCAAAGTAGCAAATGCCGAGCAGAATATCGGCTATTTCTTGGCTGAGGGCTGAACCCTCGACAAACGAATCAGCGATCAATGTCTTATCTAGCTCAAAATTGCCGATCGCAGGCTGGGGCGCGGCATTAGGTGGGGCAACCTCTCCAAAAGCAGGGGCAGCAAGAAACAGGCTAGAAACAACCATGCACCGTGTCAAAACCTGGACAAATTTGACCTTGAACTCCATGCTTCGACCTCCACCTGCCCTATAAACCAAGCAAAAAGCTGTACTTTTAGATGCTACAGCACTTTTGCATAGATTTCGTCAAAATTGTATTAAAAGATACTGTTTTATTTCTCGCCTCAATATTTGATCCCTTTGAATTGCTCCTGAGCCTCCTGAAATGCCACTTTCATAACCGCCTGAATCTTTTGGGGATCGGGCTTCTTGCCGCCGATCAGATCGCCAAAATAAACGCAGGCAGTCTCACCTAATGCCCACGTATAAGCCGCAGCCCAAGAAGCAGCAATCACACTGCCAAATCCCGGCAGAAATTTAATCAGCTCTCGCCCGATCGCCTGCGCCAAAAATCCACCCGCGATCGTGCTGACAATTCCACCTGCCTGAGCCGGAGTCAGAATTTGCCCATACAGCTTGCCTAATAGCCCCACCATGGAAATTTGTAATGCCGTCAGCACTGGCATAGAGGCAAATGGCAGAGGGATTGCTTCCGCTGCGGCTGCCATCACTGCAAAAGCCGTCAGGTAACGTCGCGCTACATCCCGATAAAGATCGCCAAGCTGTTTGCCGACTTCTGTGTCTAAAAGCTGGTGAATCGTGCGGGCTTCGGCTTCCGGCAGCAGCTTGGCAAGCGCGTCCCGCAGTCCCTCCAGACCGTAGAACACAGGCGTATAGCCATCTTCTTCTAGGGTGAAATCAATCAGAACTGCGTCATCATATAGTCCCGCGAAAGCCTGTTTTTTGGCCTCGAAGCTGCGCTGAAGCGACTCATATTCAGGCGGGTAAGTGGGATGATCTGCCCCAGCCGGATAAGCCTCATGCAGGCAAGTGACAGCCAGCAGACAGGGCAGCGTAGGATACTGCTGGCGAAGCTGCTGAGCGATTTGTCGGAGGGTATCGATCGCAAAATCATTAATCTTGACGGTGAGAATCAGGATTTTGGCGCGGTTGGGCTGCTGCTCTAAGTCGCCAGTCAATTCCTGGACGATCGCCTCGGTTTGCTGCTGTACATCGCCCAACCCCACAGTATCTGTGAAAATCAGCAGCGGCAGTTCTTGGGAGGGATAGGCATAGCGCTGAGTATTCTGCGTATGGGGGCGGAATCCTTGTCCCACGATCTCGGCTGAAACCCCGGTCAAGCCACGCACAATCGAGCTTTTGCCAGACTGAGGCTTGCCAATTAGCAGCGCTTCTGTGGTGGGTAGCTCTGCCCGAACGGTTGCCAGAATCTCAGCGACCTGCGCTTCGTCGATGCTGAACCACTGCACTACCTTTTGCGCCACCTGATCCACAGGCACGAATTGCAGCAGGCGATCGGTGGTGCTGCTCCAAGCGCTGTTCCAAGCGCCCATCAGCCGATCGCTCCAAGCGTTTTGGCTGACGCTAGGACTTAGCGGATCAGATCTGTGAGTGGGCAATTGCGGAGTCGGTTCGGCAGGCTGTTCAGACATAGCGCTCCCCTGGGAGATTGACCTGGAAAATTGATAGATGAAGAGGCGATCGCTCCCTCCTTCCAACAATACCAAGCCTTTTTCAAGTGCCAACTACCTTTGGTTCAGCAATTCCCGTCTCATAAGAGTGCGATTTCCCGCCCTTACTCCCGACTCCTATTAATTTCTTCTACCTACTTTACGGTTGCCCTATTGAGGCGCTACTATAGACGATTGTGAGTTTTGCTGAAGCCAATGCACGCACAGGAAATAATTCGTTCCATTGAAAAGGAACAGCTAAAGAGTGATTTGCCGATTATCTATGTCGGTGACACCATCAAAGTCGGCGTTCGGATTCAGGAAGGTGGTAAAGAGCGAGTCCAGCCCTACGAAGGGACTGTAATCGCCATGCGGAATGGTGGCATTAATGAAACCATCACTGTCCGCCGGGTCTTCCAGGGAGTGGGCGTTGAGCGGGTGTTTTTATTGCACTCGCCCCGCGTTGCCAATATCCAGATTCTCCGACGGGGTAAAGCTCGTCGAGCGAAGCTGTATTATTTACGCGATCGCGTCGGTAAGGCAACTCGCCTCAAGCAGCGGTTCGATCGCCGTCTCTAGGTCAATATCGTCTTAATAGGCTAGAAAACCTGGGCAAAAACAGCTATTTTTGCTAAACCCAATTAATTGCTGGCTCTAGCTGCTAGACTAGGAAAGGCGTGAGCTTAAAGAAGATCCAGCCTGTGCGCTCTTAGTTCAGTTGGTAGAACGCAGGTCTCCAAAACCTGATGTCGGGGGTTCAAGTCCTCCAGGGCGCGCTGGATTCTTTTCAGGCTGATTGACCTAAGAAGGCTGGTCGTATAAGGCTAGGTCGATGAAGATTATCTGTCGATCGGCTTAAACGAACAGTGACGATGATTAGCGTTTGCGACAAGGCGGCGAAAGACAGTGGCAAAGAAAGGCAATTCGCAAGCAAAAGGGAAGAGGGAGCCAGATGACTCTAAGCCTTCTCAGGAGTCTGACTCCAAGGAAGGACTGGAGCCAAAAGGATCTAGAAAAGCAGAGGTGGCAACGGTCGCGTCTGGGAGTCCTGGAAACAAAGTCTCTGAATTTTTGCAAGGAACAAGAGAAGAACTAGATA
>JBBSFA010000243.1:0-5695 GCA_038239185.1 Elainellales cyanobacterium
AGCATCTATATAGATGAGTGATGTGTCTTGATACGTTCCCTTATGGGTAGTTAGTTGTAGAACAAGGAGTTGAACTCTCTATTCATAGCATTCTCAATCAGAGAGAGCGCTGCATTCATGGATATTCCTGTGTTACTAACGACGCTACTGGCTTTGCCGCCTATTCCATTGGCGCAGAATATAACTATACCATCCTCTGTAATTACGCCAGCTAATTATTCAACAGCCGCAATTTCTAATATCCCTTCAACTCAGAAAGTTGCATCCTCTGCTGTTGCGCTACCCGAAGCGATCGCGCCGATTCAGTTTACACGCAGGTTGCCCAATATCACAGCTTCTAATATTGCACCTGCCAACAGCGCATCTCCCAACAGCGCATCTCCCAGCATTGCACCTGCCAGCATTGCACCTGCCAACAGCGCGCCAATTCCTTCCTTGGCTGAGGCTTCAAGTCGTAACACAGTAAGTCCCAGCACTGGAAATCCTGAAGCTTCAAACCGTTCAAGCCAAACGCCTTCACAGACTTCAGACTCCCAACTGGTAGCCGAACCAGAGCACGAGAATGCGCTATTTGAGCGCTTTTTTGGTAGACCTCGAAATGCGGTTTCTCAGAAAATCAGTGCTCCTTTCTTGATCAATAATGAACGCCAGGGACAGCTTTTCGTCATCACAGCAACCGCTCAATCCCCAACTGTGCGACTGCAAGCGGCTCCTTTGTTGGAAAAACTTAAGGATCGCGTTCGGATCGACGTTTTTCAGCAGTTATCATCTGCTGTGGATAGCGAAGGCTATCTCTTGCTCACCACGCTACAGCAGGTTGGACTAGAAGCTAGCTTTGATGAGCGCAAGCTGGAAGTCAGCATTCAGATACCTCCAACCGTGCGGCAAACCACTGTTAACACCTTGGGAGGTCTGCCTCCTGAGGCAGCTAATGCTCTACGTCCCAGTCAAATCAGTGGGTATCTCAATTTTCAAGGCGCAGAAGATTTTGTTTGGTCAGGTGCTAACCAGCGCGAGGGACGGCAACCTTTGCACTTAGGCATTGACGGAGCATTCAATATCCAGGGTTGGGTTTTAGAGGGAAGTGCAACCTTTGCAGAAGACTCTGCTTCCATATGGAGTCGAGGGAATATGCGGATCGTTCGAGATGATCCGGGTCATGCGATTCGCTATACTGCTGGAGAACAGATTACCCCTGCAAGAGGATATCAGAGCGGCATTCCCATGCTGGGATTCTCTGCGGTTCGCAACTTTTCTATTCAGCCCTATCGAGTGACTCGCCCGATCAGTCGGTTTGAATTCTTCCTAGAAAGAGATTCTACGGTGGATGTGTTCATTAACGATCGCTTCAGTCAAACATTGCGACTACCTGCTGGTCCTCAAGATATTCGCGACCTGCCGCTAAATGCAGGTGTGAATGATGTGCAGTTGGTAGTAACCGATGATCTAAAACAAGTACAGCGGCTTAACTTTCCGGCAGCAGTTGCAGCAGACCAGCTTGCTCCGGGTATTCAGCAATTTGCTTACAGTTTAGGGGTTCCACTCTCCATCGAAAATAACAAACGATCGTATGACTGGAATCAACCTACGCTTAATCTTGCTTATCGCCAAGGCCTGAGTCCTAACTTGACTTTAGGCAGCTATCTACAGGCAACTCCCGATCGCCAACTGCTCGGATGCGAGGGCATTTGGTCAACCTCACTCGGCAACTTTAATTGGGATGTAGCAGTTAGCCATGATCATGAGATAGGCATGGGCAGCGCGGCGCGGCTTGGGTATGAGCTACTTCAAGTCAAGGGCGAAAATTCAAGGCAGCGATCGCTGCGTCTGGCTTTAGAATACCGAAGCGCTCACTTTGCGCCATTGGGCAGTCTCTCCGCTGGTAATCCTAACAGCCTGGATATTTCTGCTAGCTACAATCAACAAATTTTTGGCAACATCAATGCGACTCTGAATGGTCGATACCAAGTCGGGCGTGACAGCACCCCAGATGCCTATAGCCTTGATTTGGGGCTATCTCGATCGTTCAAGAATGGCATGAGTCTGAATATCAGCCTGGGTCACCAGCATAGCCAAGGTAGAGACGATCAACGGGTTTCTGTCAGCCTGTTCTGGGCATTATCTCAGCGCCAGTCTGTGATTGCAACTGCTACTGCTAGCAGCGCGGGTGACTCATCGGCTCAGGTCGCCTGGAATTTTAGTTCCGCCAGAACGATCGATCGCTTAGACGGCTCAGTTGGCATTACTACAGATGCCGAGCACCGTCATTTGGTAGGACAACTCAACTACACGGGCTATCGAGCCGATCTGAGATTTTCCCAAGATGTGCTGCTGGTTTCTTCAGAAGACATGGCATTAGTTGGCAACGCCAGCCATCTCACGTTTGGCACGGCGATCGTATTTGCAGATGGACACTTTGGCTGGTCTCGTCCCGTTGACAATAGCTTTGCTTTGGTGGTGCGCCAAGGCAATCTTCGAGGACGAATGGTAGGCGTTAATCCGACTACGAACGGTTACATTGCCCGTGCTGATAATTTAGGTTCTGCGGTCGTTCCTGACTTACAGCCTTACAACCTCTTTCCCCTACAGGTTGAAGCTCCCAATTTACCTACCGGATACGATGTAGGATCACAACACTACAGGCTTCTGCCAACCTACCGGAGTGGCACCGTAATCTATGTGGGAACGGATGCTACAGTGTTCTTGCGAGGAACGGTGTTAGATGCAGATGGAACTGCGATCGCCCTTCAAGCTGGTGAAATCCACTCTCTCTCCGATCCAGATTGGCAACCTGTAACGCTTTTCACAAACCGGGCAGGGCGATTTGCTGCATCTGGATTAAAGCCAGGGCAATATGAACTGCGACTAAATACGAACAGAACGGTAAAGTTTGAAATTCCGGCAGGGAAAGAAGGCGTGTATGACGCAGGAACGCTACAGCTTTCAAGCCATTAAAAAATTAAACACCCTGCCGCAAGGAGATAGAACGCTTAGTTGTTCTCAATGCCCTGTTGATTCAAGGTTTTATACTGTTCTTCTGCTGCCTGGTAAGCCTGCAAATAGTCTTTCCCGCCCAGCATCACCTCGCCGTAGTATTCGTAGGGCATTTTTCCATAAACGGGCAGTGGATCATCCTCTGGGTAATCTTCTTTTGCCTCCTCGATCGTGGCTTTGAGCTGCTTAGCCGTTAGAGATTGCGCCGGAAAATAATAGAGATCTTGGGGCTGTTTTTTCAGGTGCGCCAAATTGGGGTCAATAATCGACTCCCCTAAAGTCAGCCAACCATGCTCCAAGATTCGAGTCGGGTGTCCGACCACCAGAAATCCCTGCACGTAGTTAGCCCCCTCGATCGCCAGTGCCGCTTTACAGGCATTATCGAACGGCTTTTGGGCTTTGCTTTTGATCTGTTTGGCGATCTCCAGCGATCGGTCTTGATCGAGTGGGTTAGTCATCAATTTGTCAGGATAGAGATATAGCTGGCGATTAGTCGTTGACGGATAGCATCAAATGCGGCGTAGGAATGTGATGGTCTTCGCGAATCGGCAAAACCGCAGTTCCCACTGTAAAGAATTCAATCACATGAGAACTCCAGGAGTAGCGCCCTTCATGCAGTTGAACCCCCACAATCCCTTCAGCTTTCAGATGAGTGGCTTCTGATTGCATTCGTTCCATCGCCAGTTCACGGGCATCATAAAGCGCTTGCGTGAAGTTAGTCATCTCAACATTCTTACCAATATTCTTAAACCATTGTCCGACCCCTTGATAGGCTACGTGGTAAACACAATTGCCCATCACCATCCCAACAGGACGATAGCCTGCTCTGAGCAATGTCCAGAAATCTTGTCCCGACAGATCGCTCGTAAACGGCTTATTGTCCAACGTGCGGTAGGAAATATCATGATTCCGGGCGCGAACTGCCGTGCCGATCGCCACAAATTCTGCGAGATTTGGCTCCCATTCCATATGTTTAGCCGTCAGGCGCACGGCGACAATTCCATCTGCGCCCAGTGCATCAGCTTCTTCTTCCATCCGGCTCATTGCCAGTTCTCGCGCATGATACATCGCCTGAGATAACACCGTCATCTCCGTGTTTTGAGTCACGCCTGCCCACTGGTAGCCGATATGGTACATGGAGCAGCCCACAACCATTCCGACCGGATCAAATCCGGCTTCCTTGACTAATAGAAACTCATTAACCGACAGGTCACTGGTAAAGAGCCGATGCTGTTCATCCCTGCCGCGCATCGCTTGCAGTCGCTCACGGGCGTGAATCGGCAAATCGGAAGGCATAGATTTATCGTTTGTCATGGCTGATTTGAGAGATAGGTTTAAGTTCACCGATCGCCAACTTGAATCTGGTTGGACTTGCCCGTTGCTAGATCGTAAAACAGCAAGGGCGATTTGGGGGGAGCGGTCACAGGGTCGGGGTCATGAACGATCGAGGTGCCTACTGCGACAAAGTGAGCCAGTAGGTCGTGATACTTGCGATCGTTCTGTTCGTATTCGATATCCTCCACGCCCATATCAATATGCATCCCCACTGCCCCTTCTGCCTGATGGCTGCGAATCTGGTCGGTGAGGCGATTCATTGCCAGATGGCGAGCTAAATTGAAGCCTTGCGTGTATTGCGTCACTTCCTGATTTTGGCTGCTGCCTCTGCCAAATAAGCCGCCTCGCATCAGGCTTTGTGTGTTCCAGTCGGTATGAACATAGTAGGAGCAGATGCCAAAGACCAATCCGCGCGGATAGTATCCTGCTTGATGGAGCTGCCAGAACTCCTGACCGCTTAAGTCGCTGGTAAAAGGATCTGGGTCAGGCGGGCGACCTTGAATTCGGATCGCAGTCCCCACGGCTGTAAACTCGACGGTACGGGCGCTCCAGTCATAGCCGCCCATCTGGAGCCGCACCCCAATCACACCATGCGCGCCCAACAGCTTGGCTTCCTGCCGCAGGCGATCGATCGCCAACTCGCGCGCGGTCAACTGAGCCTGACTGAGCTGAGTTAATTCTCCTGTGAAAGAACGATAGCTATTGAAATAGCCCCAAAAGCTGACTTTATAGAAGGCAGTTCCCATCACCAAGCCGATCGGGTCGTAGCCTGCTTCTCGTGCCAGCAGATATTCGCGGCAGGTCAGGTCGCTGGTGAAGAAGCGATCGCCACTCTGGCGCTGTAGCTCCAAGCGATGTCTCGCCTTATAGGGAATCTGACCCCGTTCTAAGGCTCTCCGAGTCGCTTCTTGCGCCTCCCGCTGACTTTTTTGCTCTGGCGATTCCCAAAAAGGCATCAGTTTAGCCTCCACCCAAAACAAATTTGTTCAAAGCATTGCGGGTTTGGGCGCTGTGCTGAGCCAGTTGGACGAGCTGCTGAGAAATTTCCTCTGTCCACTGATCCACAGGAACCTCCGTTGTTTTCAGCACCACGCCGCGCACCAGCTTCATCACCTTGGCGGAGAGTGAACCCTGATGTCTCGCGATCTGATAGTGGTAGTCATTAAATCGCACCGTAATTTCTTTGACGGGATGGGATTTAGCAAATAAGCCGCCTGCACGGACTACAGTTGTCTGCTGAGGCAGCGCCAGCTCTAATTTCTTTGCCAGAAATTCCAGCAAATCGCCCGACTCCTGGTGATCCATCTGCAAGGCAGCCGCCAAAACATCGACCTGTAGGCTGAGATCTAACTCGTCTGTCATTGAA
>JBBSFA010000244.1:0-5694 GCA_038239185.1 Elainellales cyanobacterium
ACTCCTGCGGCAGTGCATTTCAGTAAGCAGAGTTAGAGGTTGTATCAATTAGGACAGAGAAGGACGTTTGAAGCGAATGCAAGATTCCACCTTAAAGTGTGGCTAAAACTGTCTAGACAATGGGGTACACCTCATTCCATTCAATGCCGTGACGACACCAAGTTGAAGCTTATTGCGGTTTTTGGGATCGCGAGGAGTCAGCAGACCGTAAACGCTGTCTAGATCTAGAGTGGCATTCCGAGCGTTGTGAATGGTTGTGCGAATTTTTTCGAGGGAAAGGGGGACTAGATTGGGATCAATCAAATTGGGTAAGGGCGCTGAAACTTTTTCCAGCGTGATGTCATGATCTACGAACTGACCGAAATAGGTATAGGCTGAGGGGATTTTGGAATCCCCAGAACCGTCCGTGTCGCTGCTTTTGTCACGCATGACTCGACCCAACTCGACCAAATGATCCCGTGTGGCATGCGATTCGGGCAGTAAGTTGGCTGGATCGGCTTGTAGTTTCGGAAATAGGAAATCAAAGTCTTGCAGATCAACGGTGACAGTTGCAGCAAATCCCAGGGGCACCTCAGCACCACGAACGGCTAGATCTTCCAGCGCTTTGTCTAGCGCCTCCGTTGTAATGTCTCCTCCGTGAGGGATGCGTGGCATAGGTAATTTCTCCCGATCGCGAATCGATTTACTGTTCTCCAATATCCTGCTGAAAATCAGGATGTTTTTGCAGTACCCGCATGGGTACTCTTGCATCTTTACCCCGATCGCAATTTAAAGAAATAATCCTAGAAAAAGGTAGTTTTAATGTCTTGTTTGAAAGACATCAAAACTACCTATAATCTGACACAACTGTTTCAGCGATCGCCCTATTTCGCAGCGCCTACTGGTAAATGCTGCTGAATCGTTTCGCGGTATTGGCTCTTAGGCTTCACGCCTTTCATCTCACTCACGAGCGCCTTATCGCGGAAGAACTGTACCGTGGGGGTTCCTACAACACCCGCCGACTCAGCGATTTCTGGGTCTTGCTCGATGTCAATTTCAATGTAATGAACTTGCCCATCGAACTCGCCTACAATCTTGCTGAGAATGGGTTTCAGCGTGTGGCAAGGACCACAAGTTGGAGAGGCATACTTGACCATAATCAGGCGATCGCTGTCGTGATACAGCTTCCGTAGAGCATAGCCGCCTGCATGACGGGTTTGAGCTAAGTCAAAGTCAGCCGCCAGCTCTTCATCGGTTTTGGGCGTGGCTTCGGAGTGGTTCGGCTTCTCCTCAGCAGATTCGACCTGATGGAATTCTTGCGCCAAGTCGTTCACCGCCAGCCAGCGCTCTGCCAGCATTGCTGCCATGCAGCCTGTCCCAGCAGCCGTGATCCCTTGGCGAAACTCGTGATCCTGGACATCGCCTGCGGCATATACGCCCTCGACATTGGTTTCGACCTGGTTTTTGGTGATGACATAACCCACGTCATCTAGCTCGATTTGCCCTTGGAAAAGGCTGGTGTTCGGCGTATGACCGATCGCATAGAACAGCCCTTTGACTGCAATCTCGCTTTCCTCGCCCGTTTGAGTATTGCGAACTTTAACCCCCTCCATCCAGCCCTCGCCGCCGTGAACGTCGATCACTTCTGTGTTCCAATGAACAGTGATTCGGGGATTGCTCAAGACGCGATCCTGCATGGCTCTACTGGCGCGCAGTTTGTCGGTGCGGACGAGTAGATGGACTCGATCGCCATATTTCGTCAGGTACATGGCTTCTTCTGCTGCCGAGTCGCCGCCGCCGATCACGGCAATTTCAGCCTTGCGGAAGACGGGCGTTGCGCCATCGCAAATCGCGCAGGCGGAAATGCCTCGGCTCCAGAACAAAGATTCGCTGGGCAGCCCTAATCGTCTGGCGGTTGCGCCCGTGGCGATGATGACGCTATGCGCCTGCACCTCGCGATCATCTGAGCGAATCACGAAGGGACGCTGGCTGAAGTCAACCGAAATCACGTCTTCGGTATATAGCTCAGCCCCCCAGCGGACTGCCTGCGCTTTCATCCGATCCATCAGGTTCGGTCCCATGATGCCTTCGGGAAAGCCCGGAAAGTTTTCAACTTCGGTGGTGGTCATGAGCTGTCCGCCCGGTAGTCCCCCTGCCTGATAGCCTTCAAATACCAGCGGTTTCAGGTTTGCCCGTCCAGCGTAGATGGCTGCGGTGTAGCCAGCCGGCCCAGAGCCGATAACTACCAAATTTTCGATTTTGTTCTCTGCGGTTGGTTTGTCTACGGTTGGATCTGTCATCTATAACAAACTCATAACGACTACGTTTAGTATAGCAAATTTGAGCAGAAATGCAATGGAGTCAGAAAACCTGAGAAAGCTGATCTCTTCCTGGGGTAAGAGACTCGATCGCATCCCTGTGACTGCCTTTCACTGCCATAAAATTTCGATATAATACAAATACTTCACTCTGTAGTATCTGCTGTAATTTTTTACCTGCACAATCCCCAACTTTGATTCAAGCCGAAACCCTCGAACTCCTAGAATGGTCACGCCTCTGCCAGCATCTCGCTACTTTTGCTGCCACAAAATTGGGCGCGAGGGCAGCCCGCAGCCTGAGAATTCCCACTAGCCGCCCAGACAGCCTCGATCTGCTGGCACAAACCAAAGAAGTCTATTCGCTAGAAAGTTCGCTGACCGCTGGACTGTCATTTGAAGGCATTAATGACATTGGCGACTCGCTAGAAAGAGCCGCGCTGCATGGCGTTCTGGCAGGCACAGAACTGCTGGAGATTGCCACGACTTTGGCAGGAGTGCGGCAGTTACGCCGCACGATCGACAACCAGCCCGATCTGCCTGTACTCACAGAATTGGTTTCTGAACTGCGAACCTACCCCGAACTGGAGCAGGAAATCCATCGCTGCATTGACGATCGCGGTCAAGTCGAAAATCGCGCCAGCTCCAAGCTAGAAACAATTCGCGCCCGCCTCAAAGAAGTGCGCGATCGGATTTATCAGCAGCTTCAAAACCTATTGCAACGACAGTCAAACGCCGTGCAGGAATCGCTGATCACCCAACGGGGCGATCGCTTTGTGATTCCAGTTAAAGCGACCCACAAAGACGCGATTCCGGGCATTGTTCACGACAGCTCGACCAGCGGCGCAACTCTGTATGTAGAACCTCATGCGATCGTCAATCACGGCAATCAGCTTCGACAGCTAGTCCGGCAAGAGCAGGTGGAAGAGGAGGCAGTCCGGCGGGTGCTGACTGAGCAAGTTGCTGCGGTCAAGCTCGATTTGGAGAGGCTGCTGGCGATCGCCACGGTGCTGGATCTAGCAACCGCGCGCGCCCGCTATTCGCTTTGGCTCAGCGCCAATCCGCCTCGCTTCATTGAATTTAGCCCGACTGACTCGGCAGAGGCGATCGTCTTGCGTCAGCTCCGCCATCCGTTGCTGGTCTGGCAGCATCAGCATGAGCAAGGTTCAGCCGTCGTCCCTACCGATTTGATCATCCAGCCGCAGATTCGCGTAGTAGCGATTACGGGACCCAACACAGGCGGCAAAACCGTGACTTTGAAGACGTTGGGCTTGGCGGTGCTGATGGCAAAAGTCGGACTATTTGTTCCGGCGCGCGAGCCAGTAGAACTTCCCTGGTTTGATCAAATCCTGGCTGATATTGGCGACGAGCAGTCTTTGCAGCAGAGCCTTTCTACTTTCTCTGGGCACATTCGACGGATCAGCCGCATCCTAGGTGCGATCGCCCCAGAAAGCCAGCAGGCAGAACAATCAGAGGGCGAAACAGAAGCGTCTATTCCTATTCCTATTCCTAATCCGCCTGCTAATGCACTAATTTTGCTGGACGAAGTTGGAGCCGGAACCGATCCGTCCGAGGGCAGCGCTTTAGCGATCGCCTTACTCCAGCACCTGGCAAATCGGGCAACTTTGACGATCGCTACCACCCACTTTGGCGAACTAAAAGCGCTGAAGTATCAAGACGATCGTTTCGAGAATGCCTCGGTAGAGTTCAACGATGTGACATTGTCGCCTACCTATCGGCTGCTGTGGGGCATTCCGGGGCGATCGAATGCGCTGACGATCGCTCAAAGGCTAGGACTGAGCCGGGAAGTCGTGCGGCAGGCGCAAGGCTATGTGGGCGCAGGTTCTGACCAGGATGTGAATAAAGTGATTGCCGGACTGGAAGCACAGCGGCGCAAGCAGGAAGAAAAAACCAAAAACGCTGAGAGATTGGTCAAAGAAACTGAGCAGCTTTATCGGGAAGTCTCGCGCAAGGCAGATTTGCTGCGCGATCGCGAACGGGAGCTTCAGCAGCAGCAGGAGCAAGCGATTCAGCAGGCGATCGCGGATGCAAAGTCAGAGATTGCCCAAGTCATCCGCCGCTTGCAAAAGGGCACTCCGACCGCGCAGGATGCCCAGCAGGCAACCGATGCACTGAACCAAATTGCAGAAAGATTGCCCTCACGTCAGCCGCCAAAGCCAAAGCCGGGATTTACACCGAAAGCGGGCGATCGCGTCCGGATTCCGCACACGGGGAATCCGGTAGAAGTGCTGTCCAACCCGGATGCGAACGGGGAACTCAGCGTTCGATTTGGGCAGATGAAAATGAGAGTGGCATTAACGGATATAGAATCGCTGCAAGGCGAAAAAGTTGAACTGCCGCCGAAGCCCAAACCCGTTGAGCCGCCGCCACCTGCCGCACCAACGCCGCTGATCCGCACCTCTAGTAATACGATCGACATTCGCGGCAGTCGGGTTTCAGATGCGGAACAGGTGCTAGACCGGGAAATTGCCAAAGCCAATCGTGCCTTGTGGATTATTCACGGTCACGGGACGGGCAAACTGCGGTTAGGCGTTCACGAATACTTAAGGCAACATCCGCATGTCTCGCGGTTTGAACCTGCGGAGCAAAATGATGGCGGGACAGGAGTGACGATCGCGTATATCGATTGAGATAATCATGAAAGAATATGTTATGAGCAATATCTCAAGAACCGACTGGGCTAGAATTGATACGATGACGGACGATAATATTAACACATCAAATATTCCGCCACTTACCGACGAGTTTTTCTCAAAGGCAGAGCTAGGGATGCCTTCATCACCACTGGCTACAGTTGCTGTTTGGGCTAATTCTAAGGCTTTAGCGTGGTTTCAATTATTTGTACTCATTGAAAAAGTTGCATGATCCCTACAAGAGCACGTCTAAGAGCGCAAAATAATATCTATTTCACCCGGTTTCTTGGACTTATCTCCATATAAAGCAGTCTGCGTCTCTTTACTTAATGGCCTAAGTTCTATTTCCATACTTTTTTTAGGAAATATCTCTTGCAAAACCTGGATTGTGGTTTCTTTTGTAAAAGATCTTGCATCAGTTCTGACATATACAGTTGCATTTCTCTTGAGTACTTTTGAGCATCCTCGAAAAACTTGCTCCAACAAATCACGGTATCTAGGTCTAGATTCAAATTTACCTCGCCATTTTTCTCCAGTCCAAGTGGGCAGTTCTGACCCGCCTAGCATCCAAAGCCTTAGCCATTGATCGTAGTGATAATTGGTCAGACCGAAGTATGGAGGTGATGTAAAAAGGAGGCTAAATCGATTTATCTCGTGGCGACTTACTCTTCCAATTAATCGATTTACAAGTGATACCAATTTACTGTGAAGCTGCACAAATCATTGAGAGCTGAAACCTTTGATTC
>JBBSFA010000245.1:0-5674 GCA_038239185.1 Elainellales cyanobacterium
ATCCCTGAATCCTTATTCACTTTCAATTCTTGTTGTAAGCGAGCCTTTTGTTCTATATTCAAAAAATCTTTAGCTGGCATGTTTCAAAAAATACGAGATTTCTATTTCTATTGTATGCAATTTAGAAGCGTGACAGCTTAGATGACATTAAGGATGGCGTTCGCGGGTGTAAGTCCATCACAGAGCTAGTTTTAAGGCTTCATCCTGAATGGGCTTCAGAAATTGTCGAGATTAACTCTGAGACTTCAGGGCGCGAAGATGTGGCATTCTTCATTGAGAACATTAATAAAGAGAGCGAAAAGGTTCGGCTCATCTCGTGCAGTCCGTCTGTGGTATCCGGCATCTCGATTGAAAATGGCAGGTTCAATCAAGGGGTGTTTGCCTTTATGAATGGAGTGCTGACTATTTCGCAGGCTTCGCAGGCGATCGCCCGTGTGCGCGGGGCAAGTGAGATCAACGTCTGGGCTGCCAAGCGAGGGCTGATTTTTGAAGCGAATCGATCGGCAGACCCGGAAGAAATTAGAGCCTGGTATCAGCGAAACTACACTGCTAATTGCAGACATCTCTTAAGTTTCAATGCCGCCTACAATCCGATGACTGAAGAGTGGGACTCGCCGCATTTTGCCTTGTTCTGTAAAAATGCAGCGTACCGCAATGCCTGTATGCTGGACTTTCGAGAACGGTTCAAAGAGAGGTTGATTGAGGAAGGCTATCAAGTCGAGGTCTCGTTTTTTGGAGAGAATAAAGCGATTAAAGCGGGATTGCAGGCTTCCTGGTATGACTTAGAGCTGGCAAAAGCAAAGCAGGTCGCCGCTGCTGAAATTTTGGATGAAACCACCTTGAATCGATTGCTTTCAGGTTCAGAGGTGCTTACCCCTGTTCAGCAACTTGAGGTTGAAAAAACGCTGCTGCTAAAACGGTTTGGACAAGCGCTGATTGAGGCAACCAAAATTCAGCATCGTTCAGGCGAGGAGCTGAGAGGCTTTGCGGCAATGCATCTCAAAAACCAGCAAGGGCAGTATCACCGTGCCTTAGAAGCGTTTTACCTGCTGCTTGCACCTGATGTAGAGGCGATCGCTAAGGATTTAGCTATAGAAGAACGACAACTGAATGAAGCACAGCTTAGGTTTGCCGGGGATGCTCGCTGGAACACTCGCAAGAAGAAGGCGCGGGAATTTTTAGGGCTTGCAAGCTTTTTTAAGCCTGACAGATGGTTTGATCCTAACGACTATGAGGAGTTGGTACAAAAGGCGAGATCCAAAGCGGCTGACATTAAAGATGTCTTAAATCTTTCAATCTACAAACTGGAGGATGGGCAGATTTTCCCTGAGCTGATGAGGCAGGTTGGTTTAACAATGGAATCTAAATATGTCAGACCTGACGATGGCACTCAGCCCTATCGTCAGCGGAAGATTACAGACGAGTCCTGGCAGGCAGTTCAGATGTATGTTTCCTATCGGGAAAGCCTAAAGTCTGTTCGGGAAGAAGCTCTCAGCCAACAGCAAGGAGCGGCGATCGCTTCGCCCGTGTCTGATCACCCCCCTGGTAACTTCTCTAAGGAAGCCAGAAGGGGGGGTGATCAAGAAACACTTGATTTAGCGGATACGCTGGTTGCTGCAATGCAAGCTGGCAAAGATGCTGTTCTCTTCGCCTGGGAGCGGTGGAAGCCTGATCGACGGGCTGAAGTCCTGTCAGAGCTTCAGGAAACCGTTCTGGAGAGGCTTTTGGGGTTTATTCCTGATCTATTCTTGTGGTGTTCAGGGTAAATAAGCGCTTTTCTCTTGCTCTAATGTATGATAATAGTCATACTATGAACATACTTTATATGTAAGAGAAAGAGGTCTATCTATGCCAATGACGCGCAAAACGATTACCATCCCTAATGCAATGGATGGGTGGGTTAAGGCTCAGATTGAAAGCGGACGCTATGGAAACGATAGTGAGTACTTCCGTGATTTAATTCGCCGTGATCAAGACAGGAGACAGGCAGAACAAGATTTGTCTGCTCTGATTGCAGAAGGGTTAAATAGTGGCGTAAGCTCATCCACTGTCCCTGACATTATGAAGCGGGTAGAAGATAAGCTGAAGAAAAATGGCAACTTACCAACTCACTAACAAAGCCGAAAGTGAAATTGAGAGCATTTACGAATACTCTATTTTGAATTTTGGCTTACAGGTGGCACAAGGTTATATCTCTGGGCTTCACGATTGTTTTGAGTTGTTGGCAGACCATCAGAGCTTTGGTACTGACTATGGCTTTATCAAATCAAGTCTGTTCCGCTACGAGTATCGTTCCCATTCCATTTATTATCAGCCCACGCAGGACGGTATCCTGATTGTGCGTATTCTTGGCGGAAAACAAGACCCAGCAAGGCACCTCACAACCTAATTTTTTGCCAACTCTATATACAACAGTGAGACTTGGAATCAAATTGGCGTTTAACACGCTATTTGACATCGTTAACACATTAGATGTCCGCTAATTCCAGAGGAAAAAGTGTATAAAGCAATGAAGATAAGAGTTTGCCGTTTCTGCCCAGTGCTATAGCGACCAAGACTCTCCCTAATTTTTGGATGAAATTAACACATTAAACGTCCGAATCGGGTGTTTAGCGACGGCTTTGTGGAGTTTGGACACTTAATGTGTTAATGCTCAAAATTTGAGCGATCAGCTTGAAAAAGCTGCTGAATAAAGTTTTCAGCTATTTTCTGAGGTGACACTTAATGTGTTAATCCGGACAAAAAGCGTGTTAAACGACACCATACCCCAAGTTTAACCCGACCCCAACATGGCTGGAACGCACCTTTGATTAAATTTTGTATCAAATCAGACCAGTTTATTGCTACCGAGAGAGGCTAAGGGAACATTAAGCTCTAGATGCTAGTTCCCGGCAAATACTGGAGGCAGAAATGTACGATTATGAACTTTTACAAGAATACCTAGAAGATCGAAGAGATTTTAGTGGAGTTGACCTCTCCAGAATTAGTCTACCGGGAGCTAACCTAGCAAACATCATTTTAGAGGGCGCTAATCTCACTGGAGCCAGTTTGCCCTCAGCATATCTTGTTGCCGCTAACTTCTATAGAGCCAATTTAACAGAGACTAATTTCAGTCAAGCATTCCTGAGCAGAGCCAACCTCAGCGGCGCAAAACTCAGCTACGGAAATCTGACCAACGCCGATTTGACTAAAGCAAACTTAAAGGGAGCCTCACTGGTACGGGCAAACCTGAGCGGCACCAAACTAAGTGGTGCAAACTTGACCGGAGTGAACCTTCGTGAAGCTAATTTGCAGGCAGTCAATTTTTGCGGAGCAGACTTACGGGGCATTAACCTGCGGGGTGCTAATCTAACGGGCGCAAATTTGAGTTGGGCAAACCTGCAGGGTGCCCGATTAAGTGGAGCTACGCTACAGGGAGTCATCTTTAATGGGGTCAAACTTAACGAAGCTTACTTGAATGGTGTGGATTTGCAGGAAGCTGATCTCAGTGGCATCAACTTGAGTGATGCAAAGCTGAATGGCGCTAATTTACGAGCGACAAATCTCATAGCTGCAAACTTAGATTCTGCCCAGTTACGCTCAGCGATCCTGACATGGGCAACATTACGGGCTGCCGATCTGAGCAGTGCTGATTTGAGTGATGCTAGATTGGATGACACTAATCTAGAGCGAGTGCTATACACGGAAGACACTCTATTTCCGCAAGGCTTTGACCCGATCGCCCATGGAGCCTACCTCACTACCCATGAATCAATGGTGTCCTGAGACAACCGATGCCACAGATAGCTCAAACATGGACTGAACAAACTTTAAGCTTGATGCATAAAATATACCGATGGATATAACGACCTGCCTACTAATGACTGAGGGACAGCAGGAATGCTGGCAAACCCTGGTTCATGATTTCACAGCTAGACTCGCCTCCACTGAAATCGAACTACAAAAGGCTCAGGACGACTACCAACAGGTCGAAGCTCAACGCCAACAGCTTGAAGAAAACCTAGAGGAAGCGCAAGCCCAGCAGCAGGCTTTGATGGAAGCATCTGCGGTGCAAGCAGGACAGTTCAGCGAAACCCTTAAACAACTGCGGCAAAACCAGTCTCAGATTGTGCAAGCTGAGAAGATGTCAAGTTTAGGACAACTAGTAGCAGGCGTTGCTCACGAAATTAATAACCCTGTTAATTTCATCTCTGGCAATCTCTCTTGCGCTAGCGCTTACATCCAAAACTTCACAAGCCTGTTAGGGCTGTATCAAAAACACTATCCTCAGCCCGTAGCTGAGATTCAGGCAGAAGCAGAGGCAATTGAGATCAAATTTCTCATGGAAGATTTGCCCAAACTTTTGACCTCCATGAAAATGGGGACTGAACGCATCCAGAAAATTGTGCTATCTCTTCGTAGCTTCTCACGCATGGATGAGGCTGAAGTGAAGGAAGTCAATATTCATGAAGGTATCGATAGCACGCTGATGATTTTGCAAAACCGACTCAAGGCGAAGTCAGATCGTCCCGCGATCGAGGTCGTCAAGCACTACGGTGAATTGCCTGTGGTGGAGTGTTATGCCGGACAGCTAAACCAGGTTTTTATGAATTTGTTGGCAAACGCAATCGATGCGATAGAAGAGGGCAGCGAATCAATTCAGAATTCAGCACCGACAATCACCATTGATACGGAAGTTTTCAACTCCGATCGCATCCGCGTTCGCATTGCTGATAATGGTCCGGGTATTCCAGAGCTAGTGCAGCAAAAGTTATTCGACCCCTTTTTCACCACTAAGCCCGTGGGCAAAGGCACGGGTCTAGGCTTGTCAATTAGCTATCAGGTCATTACCCAGAGACACGATGGCATTTTGAAGTGCGTTTCCTTGCCAGGGCAGGGAGCAGAGTTTGCGCTAGAGATTCCAGTGCGATCGCGACAAAAATAGTTCGTAGAGGAGTATAGATGCAATCGAGTTGCTAGGCTTGCCTTCCCAGAGGGCAACTGCTATCTCGGGTATGGCAATGATTCGTGCAATATCGTATCACGGTAGGCTTAAAACCTATATTTACCAGTACTTCCAGTGATCCGCTTTTTCAAGAGATGTGAACCGTTTTGCTTCTGAATGAATTGAACCCTCACTTTCTTGAAGCAGAGTACTATCCATGCTCTGTTATGAGCCGAACTGAATCTCAACAGAGTACAACAAATTGCTCCAGATGATCAGGACGAGTTGCCACGTTGCAAGTTAAAGAATTAGAGCTTGGCGATCGCCTCATCCATCTGCTCATCACTCACCTCTAAATACCGTTGCAGTGCTGCCAGTGATGCCCAGCCGCCAATCTTCTGAATCACCCTTAGCGGCACTCCCTGATTGTTCAACCGCGTCGCCGCCGTCCGCCGATTGGAATGGGTGCTAAATCCTTGTAGCCCCAAGTAATCACACACGGTTCTTAGTGCCCGGTCTGCCGCCTGTCGCGTCATCGGTTTCTTACCATCCCTGCCAGGGAACAGATAACTACGGGTGGGCAACTCGGCTGCTGCGAGAATTTCAGCTAGCCGGGGATGAATCGCTACCTCGCGGGTCTGCTTAGTTTTAGTGGTGCGTTTGCGAAAGACAATGCGGTCGCCCACCAAATCCTCCCTCTGCAACTGCAACGCCTCACTCACCCGACAGCAAGTGAAATAACAAGTCGAG